>CALRCI010000013.1:5884-14248 GCA_943354525.1 Candidatus Nomurabacteria bacterium
TTCGACTCGAGGCGCTTGAATGTCGGCGTCTCCGATACCATACCTGGGAAATGAAAAATAGAGGCTAGTTCTTCGGTGTTTAATACGAAATATTCCGGAGGATTGGATGGCAAGAACACTGAGAACGGAAACGGCCACTTGAAGGAGAAAAACAAGGGCGGATGGAACATTGTACGCAATTTGTAGTAGGTCAGCATACGGCCCTTCAGACTCTCAATGAAGTTGCCCGTCGGATCGGAGGTCGGAAAATCATCGAACTGCGTCGGATTGAAACGCACCAGACTGTTGATCGACGGATGCGCGAACTGGCGGAAGAGGAGGCGCGATGCACGGCGCGTATTATTGAACGTCTCGATATCGACGAGCCGTTTGTCGCCGAGCACGGCGACACGGATGCCAGTATCGAACGGCAGTTTGTCTTCGGCTTTGCGCAGTGCTTCGACGAGATCTTTGAGCGTATCAGGAACACGAATTTCCTTGACGACTGATCCATCGTACGTATTGAGGCCGATCTTCGTGTACGGCTTCAAAAGCTCATCTGAAACCCGTTCTACTTCTCCGGCATAGCCGACGCGATGACCGTGTGGACCGGGATACGTCTTCTTGGACGCACGGCAAATGATCTGGATCCAGACCTGCTCGCCGCGATTGAGCGCGCCGAGAAATTCGAGCGTCGGCGTCAGAGGATCGATCTTATACATTTCTTTCTCTCCGGATTTGTCCAAACCATAGGCTGCATACGTCTTGATCGGGTAGGCATCGGACTTTTCTTTCTTCCATTCAGCACCCCAGAAGTGCCAGTTGCCATTGTTCTTGTAGCGAGGAATCCGCTCCGTGTAATCTTCTGCTTCAGTAATGCGGACTTGCGGATACTGGGCGTAGAGCTGCGTCTCGACCAGCTTCTTCACGCGCGATGGCACGCGGATGTAGAAATGAATTCGACCATCGAGCGAGACCATCTCGAGCGAATACCAGAAATGCACTGCGCCCTGCACATATTCTTCCCAGATACCTTTGCTGCTCATATGATAGAGCGCATTCGAGAAGAAGAGTTCCATGGCGAGCGGCGTCTTATCGATCTCGCGCGGTACATCGACTTCGAGAAGCGTCCATTCCATACCACCGATGAATTTCTCCGCAGAATAATGGTGCCAGAGCAAAAACGCAAAATAGCCGAGGATGAGCGGCACCCAGATAATGGCCGTCTTGCCAAGTACGAGGCCGAGAATGGAGAGAATGGAAATAATAAAATCACCGATCATAGATATGGTTGTAGTATACCATGCACCTATTTAGAACTGTACTGGAATAACGAGATTACGCGCGTACTCGGCATCGAGGCCATTAGTGACAACGATCTGCCCTGCCGTCATGCCGCGCGGAATAAATGCATTGATGTCCGCTTCAAACGAAACCGGCAAACTCGTCTCTGGTCCAGCAGCGATGATCGTATCGGAAAGGATAATGCCGGTATTTGAGAGCACGAGCGCATGACCGATCTGTCCGTCGTGGACGATCCAGCCACAGCCATTGGCATACCCAGTGACGGTATATGGGAATGTCATCAGTTCCCCGCCCTTTGGATGGTACAGCGTGAGACCGCACGGCAGTTTGATCGTGTCGTGATAATTCGGCAAACTGAATGGATGTTGTGACGAGCGAAAAAATCCGATGAGGACGAGAATAAGCACTATACCGATGATGATTGCGCATCCGGCAATCACACGGCCGTGTTCATCATTCGAAAATTTCATATTCAAATTATAACATACAAAAAAATCCGCAGTGCGGATTTTTTTGTTACCTGTTTTTAAACTGCCGTGTATAGGCCTTGTTTATTTTTCTTGAAATATTTCGGATTCTGGAGATTGACGAGAATCGTATTTTTCTTGAGATAGCGTTCTTTGAGTACTTTCTCTACTACCTGTTCCTTCGTCATCGGACCGTCGCCTTTCATGATATCGCGGATGACATCACGGACAACGCCTTGTTTGTAACCCCATTCGGCGAGGGCGTAGATGCCGCGGCCGACGAGCACGAAACGAGAATCTTTGATGAGTTCATTGTGACACGTTGCAACATGCGTCTTCTTGCCGAACGTATCGGCGATAGCTTTTGCAACTTCGCGGAAGTGCATCGGAGAACCGTGTTTGCGCATGACGAGAAAGGCGTAGTCTTTGATGCCGCGCGTCTTCACGTTCGAAGATTCTGACTTGCCCCATTCGCCGAGCGGATTACGGGACACGCGTTTGGACATGCCGAGCCAGCGGCGAGCGATTTCTTCACTCTGGTATTCTGCGGCAATATCTTTCAAATGATCGAGGAAGCGCGCGATGAGCTCGCCTTCTGGTACAAGTTCGTCGTCAGAGAGATTATCGTAGAGTTTCTTGAGAGAGTTGTGAACTGCTTCGGTGACTTTGTCGTCGACACTCCAGCGAGCGGAGAAGTGTTCGTCTTCTTTGTGTTTTGTAAAATCATCGCCGAGCACGAGATAGAGATGGAAATGGTTCTGCGTAGATTTGTCCTTGGCAAGCGATTCAAGCAACTCGTCTTCTGGTACGAGACCACCGAGGGTCTTTACTGCTTCTTTGAGTTCGGCGAAGCTGCTCTTCTCTTTCTGGAATTCATCGCTTTTGCGGATGAGGGCGAGGGCGGCGTTCTCGATCTGGCGGACGCGTTCACGAGTAATGCCGTATTCTTCACCGATAGACTCGAGCGTGCGGCGTTCTGCCTTCTCACCTAAACCGAAGCGGTTGGTAACGACGTCCAAAGAGCGCTCTTGGAGCGGAGAGAGAATACGTTTGGTAACAGCCTTAGGCTTGAATGATACTTTGGACATGAATCTAAGTTGATAAACTAATAATAAATTGATGACTGGTCTCAATATAGCATTATCCCAAAAAATGTCAAATTTGCCAAAACTGGGGATAACTGGTGCTATCGTTTCGCTTTGATGCGGTCGTTTTCGGTCAGGTACTTCTTGCGGAGACGAGTGGATTTGGGTGTGATCTCGAGATATTCGTCGTCGGCCATGATTTCGAGTCCGCGTTCGATTGAGATGATGTAGACTGCTTTCAGATAAATCGTTTCATCAGTTCCTGATGCGCGCATGTTCGTGAGTTGTTTGCCTTTGGTCGGATTCACGGCCATGTCTTCACCCTTGGTCACGTTGCCGATGACCATGCCTTCGTAGACGTCAGTACCGTGCTCGATGTAGAGGGTGCCACGCTCCTGAAGATTGCCGAGCGAGAATGTGACTGCCTTGCCGGAGACCATTGAGGTCATCGAACCGACATCGCGTTTCTTGATCTCGCCAGCATATGATTTGAAGCCGATGAAGCGCGATGAGAGCAGACCTTCACCTTTCGTATCGATGACAAACTGACTGCGATAGCCGAGCAGACCGCGCGTTGGGATTTCAATCGTGACGCGAGAGATGCCATCTTTCTCGTGCATGTTCGTCACGAGACCGCGGCGCTTCGTGAGTTTCTCAATGACGGCACCGGATACTATAGATGGTACATCAATCGTAACTTCTTCGTACGGTTCAGTCTTCCCTTCGGAAGTTTCCTTGATGATAACTTGTGGCTGCGAGACTTGGAGTTCATATCCTTCACGACGCATGTTCTCGAGGAGCACGGCGATATGGAGTTCGCCACGACCATAGACTTTGTAGAATGCTGGACCAGTGCCGCCGGATTCTGCCGGCTCGAAATCGACGCGGAGACCGACGTTGATTTCAAGTTCGCGTTCGAGACGTTCGCGGATCTGGCGACCCGTGACGAATTTGCCTTCACGACCGGCGAATGGCGAGTCGTTGACGAGGAAGTTGAGGGAAATCGTCGGTTCATCCACCGCAATCGATGGGAGCGCTGGTGTGTTTTCATCGGCAGTAATTGTCTCGCCGATATACACGTCGGGAATTCCAGCGATGATGGCAATATCGCCTGAACAAATTGTCGTTACGTCTTTGCGAGAAGTGCCTTCGAATGCGAAGAGACGTGTACTGCGCGCCTTGCGAGTCACACCGTCGATATTTCTGACAAAGATGTCTTTGCCGATGTCATGCGTGCCTTCGTAGACGCGTGCGATGGCGAGTCGTCCGAGAAAGTTGTCGTAGCCGAGATTGAATACCTGCGCACGAAACGGCTTGTCATCGTGACCGGAGGCAACTGGCACTTCTTCGAGAATGAGATCGAGAAGCGGCGAGAGATCAGCGGACGTATCAGCGAGCTCGCGCTTGGCAATACCGTCGCGGCCGATAGCGTAAATAGTTTTGAAATCGATCTGCTCGTCGTTGGCGCCAAGTTCGAGGAAGAGTTCGAGGACTTCTTCGTGCACGCGAACAGGATCAGCCGCTGGTTTGTCGATCTTGTTGATGACGACGATCGGTTTGAGACCAAGTTCGAGAGATTTCTTCAACACGAATCGTGTCTGTGGCATCGGACCTTCCTGCGCATCGACGAGAAGAAGCACAGTATCAATGGCACGAAGTACACGCTCAACTTCAGAACCGAAGTCGGCATGTCCGGGAGTGTCGACGATATTGATCTTCGTACCTTTGTAGTTGACGGAGGTGTTCTTCGCGTAGATCGTAATCCCGCGCTCACGCTCGAGATCGTTGGAGTCCATCGAAACATCTTCCCCTGCCATGTGGCACTGGCGCATCAAAAAGTCGGTCAGAGTTGTCTTGCCGTGGTCCACGTGCGCGATGATGGCGATGTTGCGAATTTCCATAAAAAATTGATGCCGGTCGGCATCGAATGTGCTTACTCTACCAGCTTTTTCAGTTGAACGCAAGGTGTGGAAAATGCCAAGGCAACGCCTTGGCATTTTCCACAGATTTTTAGTGCCCTACCAATCGCACGATGTCGTGATACGTCACGACGAGCATGAGGAGGATGAGGAGGCCGAAGCCGATGAGGTTGGCGTAGTTGAAAAATTTCTGCGGAATTTTCTTGCGCGTAATCGCTTCGATACCGACGAAGAGCAACCGTCCCCCATCGAGCGCTGGGAATGGAATGAGATTGATAACGGCGAGATTGAGTGAGATCAGACCGATGAAGACGATGAGATAATTGAGACCGGACTGATATGCGCCACGGACCGCACCGACGATGCCGACAGGACCTGAGACATCGGAGAGGGACGGATGCGCACTTCCCTTCGGCGAACCATGGATGATCCAATAGAAATCACTGACGATCATTTTCGAATCGCGCACTGCGACTTTCATGGCCTCGATCGGCGCACGATAAATCGGAAGTTTGACCACGCCGATCATATCCATCGAAATGCCGATCACGCCCTTGCCGGGAATACTTCCTTCGATCGGCGTCAACGTCGTAGACTTGGCCACGCCGACATGCATGTAGTTGAGCGTCAGTGGAACGTTTACATGATTGCGTATATAGGTGATGAGATCATCAGTCGTGACGGAATCCAAACGATCAGAGGCTGAAGATATTCCTGCAATCGAGTCACCGGGCATGAGACCGGCATGTGCAGCGGGCGATTTCGGATTGACGTTCGTGATCGTCAACGCAGCGTTTTGTACCACAGAGCCAGTTGGCTCACTGCCGACAGATGTCGGAAATCCGAGAAAGAGATACGTACCGGTGAAGAGAATCCACGCAAACAGGAAATTCATCGCAACTCCGGCGACGAGGACGAGTGCTTGGATATACCGAGGTTTGTGCGCGAAACTTTTTTCTTGATCCGGACCATTGAGTTCGGCTGCATTTGGATCTTCGCCGAAAATTTTCACAAAGCCGCCGAATGGCAGCCAGTTGAGTGTGAAGAGCGTTCCTTTACGCGTGAATAATTTCTTCGCGCGCGGCGGATAACCGAAGCCGAATTCATCGACACGAATGCCCGAACGCTTGGCAACAATATAATGCCCGAGCTCATGAACGAGGATGAGAACGAGGAGAATAATGATGAAGAGGATGACTGCCATGGGATTAGGTTCTAGTAGTTAGTAGCTAGGTTCTAGTTTGTTAATCATTGTATTTATAGTAAGTAATTTTTTAAGTAGCAATCTTCTAGAACCTAGAAGCTAGCTACTAGAACCTAATTCATGACTTCGTTTTCTTTTTTTGCAAAAATGAGTTCGAGTGCTTGGTTGGCTTCGTCGACGTGTTTCTGGAGTTCTTCGCGCACATGAAAATCTTCGTCCTTCGGAAGTTCCGCCGCTTTGATGCCATCGATCGAATTTTCGCGTGCCTTGCGAACACGGATGCGCGCTTCTTCCATTTTCTCTTTGAGAACTTTTACGAGCTTCTGGCGATTCTCCGTCGTGAGCATCGGAAATATGACGCGGAGACCCTGATCATCTACTGCGACAGAGAGACCGACGTCGGCCGCACCAATCGCCTTCTCGATGTCTTTGATCTGGCTCTTGTCCCATGGGACGACGCGGAGCGTCTTCGGATCTTCGATCGTCACTGAGGCGATGTTCTTGATCGGCTGGGGTGCGCCGTAGACTTCGACATTAATAGTATCGAGAATCGTCGGACTCGCACGGCCAGTGTGCACGCCACCGTATTCGCGCGAGAGCCATTCTTCGACTTTTTTGAATTCTGCTTTTGTATCGGTAAAGTTATATGCCATGGGGAAATTTTAGCATGAAAATTTTATTTCCCCAATTCTGCCAGCAATACGAGAATAATCCCGATTTCAATCAGAATAACGAGCGAGAATATAATTTTCCATTTCTTGGTCATAAAAATAAATTAAGGAAACACTACACCGCTTACGCAGTGTTGAATATAAAAATGAAGCTAGACGATCTGGCTTACCATCCACTCCTTGTAGTCATGATTGATGCGCCGGACATCGACTCCGGCAATCAATGGCGTGGAATAGCGATGATTCTCGGCGATCAGATCCTGCGCGCCTTGGAGTTTCTGCTCAAGCGTCGTGGCCATCAGCATGACTTGGGGACGATCTTCCAACTTCCCTTCCCAGTAATACATGGACTGGATCGGCCAGGTATCGACGCATGCGGCAATTTTCTTCTCGATCATCAGCTTGCCGAGCCGTCGTGCCTCGTCTGCATCGTTACAAGTAGTATATACGAATACCATACGATAAGTGATTTTGGCATATAAATCGACCTACTCTAATAGTACCACCCAAATAAAAATTGCCTAGGCGCAAGCGAGGCAATTTTTACTATCCAGTTTTGATCTCTAGTTTCTCGACTCGGCCGGTCAGATCGTCGATTTTGCGCTCATGGAGACCTAAACCTCTATCCTGAATAAGTAATGTTTTCTTGAAATCCTGATGCTCTTCTCTGATACCGCGAATCTCTGCAAGAATGAGATCAAAAATACTTTCGTGTTTGACAAACATGTTGTTAATCGCACGCATATGCTTTTCAAAAAGTCCTACCGTCACATATTTTTCTTTGTTATTTTTTTCTTTTGGCATAGTTCGATTATAACAACGACCTCAATCCGCGCAAGCATTTTGCCAAGGCGTAGCCTTGGCAAAAATCGAGAAAACTGGGGATAACGCCAAGGCTACGCCTTGGCGATTTTTAAATAAGGGGCTCTGCGGATTCTTCCTTCACTGTATCAGCTTTCTTGCCGGAAATCGCGGCTTTTTCCTGCGCGCTGCGGATAATCTGGGATTCTTCTTCGGCGATCAGACGCTGGGCGTCGCCGGCCGGCATGGCATAGTGTTTGCGCGATGCGGCGAAAATTCGGTCGCGATAGGACGGATGTGTCGGTGGAAGCACGCGAAGTGTTTCGGCCGAAAATGGATCGTACGATTCTCCGTCGATTGTCATTTTGACATAGAATTCCGCCACGCCGAGGTTGATCATATCTTTCACATCGAAGACCGGCGCGAATTCCGGTTTCAATTTTACCGCATCGTCACCACCGACACGAAAGGAAATGATTGAGCCCACGTTACCGAGCACGGCTGCTTCGACTTTCACGGGAATTTGTCCGACATACTGGTGCGCCATCGTGAGATTGATAGCGTATTTACGCGCCTCGGAAAGAAGGTTCTCAAATGTATCCGTCACGACGTTCTGGAACTCGTCCACATAGAGATAGAAATCTTTGCGGTCTTTGGCTTCCATTTTCGCACGCGCCATACCGGCTTGTTTGATCTTCGTCAGGAACATCGAACCGAAGAACGATGAGTTCTCCTCCCCGATCTTGCCTTTCGACAGATTAATGAGAAGAATTTTCTGAGTATTCATGATGTGCTCGATATCGATTTTATTTTCTTTCTGTCCGAAGATATTGCGGAGCATTGGATCGGAAAGAAATTGACCGAGTTTGTTGACGAGCGGGATGATAGCGTCGGTGTCGAATTTCTCTGACCAGTCGGCGAATTCGATCGCCC
>CALRCI010000014.1 GCA_943354525.1 Candidatus Nomurabacteria bacterium
TTCGGCCTCGCACGCGGCTGGATATATCGGGCTCGGTGTCGCATGGCCCTTCATGAAATTATTTGGCAGTCTCGTCAGCATACTCTTCATGGGCGCGCTCTTAATCATCTCTATCCTCGTCATGTTCGATGCCAAACCGAATCTCGCCCAGTTCTTCCGCGATATCCGCGCCCTCTTTGGAGGAAAGAAAACCACTGTGGATGAAGAACCTGAAATCGCTGAAGAATCAGTTTCAGCCATTGAAGAAAAAATTCCTGAGAGAGCTCCTGTAGAAACTAAAGTAGAAGCTCCCTCAAAACCAAAGACGAAGAAAGACGATGAGATGGATCTCGATCCTCGCCATGCCCACATCGCTACCAACTATGTTCCCCCACCGCTCTCACTGCTCGAAGAAGACAAAGGCAAGCCGAATGTCGGCGATGTGAAAGCTAATTTGAATATTATTAAGCGCACGCTTCAGAATTTCGGCATCGAAGTTGAAATGGACGAAGTGACGATCGGTCCGACGGTCACACGCTATGCGCTCAAACCGGCCGAAGGCGTCAAACTTTCTCGCATCGTTGGACTCCAGAATGATCTCGCGCTCGCACTCGCCGCGCATCCGCTCCGCATCGAGGCACCGATTCCAGGCAAGTCACTCGTCGGTATCGAAATTCCAAATCGCACGAAGGCCACCGTCGGTCTCGCCACGCTCCTCGCCGATGAGAAATTTGCGAGCGGCACGAAACCGCTCCTCGTCGCACTCGGTCGCGGCATTTCTGGACGCGCCGTCTTCGGTAATCTCGCGAAGATGCCGCACGCACTCATCGCCGGTACGACTGGTTCGGGTAAATCTGTGACGATTCACTCCATCATCACGTCACTCCTCTATCGCAACGGTCCCGAAGATATGCGTCTCATCATGGTGGATCCGAAACGCGTCGAGCTCACACTCTACAATGACATTCCCCACCTCCTGACGCCGGTCATCACTGACCCGAAGAAAACAATTCTCGCACTCAAATGGGCGGCGAAGGAAATGGATCGCCGCTACGACATTCTCCAAGCGGAATCTGTTCGCGATATCGAATCGTATAACTCAATGCGTTCCGGCGGCGCTGCTCGTTCGTCTAAGAAAATCGCCGAAGATGCCGGCGCTCCGGAAAAATTGCCGTACATCGTCATCATCATAGACGAGCTCGCCGACATCATGCAGGCGTATCCGCGCGAACTCGAGTCAGCCATCGTCCGTCTCGCCCAGATGTCACGTGCCGTCGGAATTCACCTCATTCTCTCCACTCAGCGTCCGAGCGTGAACGTCATTACCGGCCTCATCAAGGCCAACGTCCCGACTCGCGTCGCACTCCAAGTGTCTTCGCAGATTGATTCCCGTACCATTCTCGATATGGCAGGCGCGGAGAAGCTTCTCGGCGCTGGAGACATGCTCTATGCCTCAGGGGAGATGTCTCAGCCGGAACGCATCCAAAGCGCATTTATCTCCGAAAACGAAGTCAAAAAAGTCGTCAAATTCCTCGTCGATCACTCGGACGGCGTCGGTGGAGAACTCGCCTTGACGGCAGGTGCGATAACGGGAGATAATAGCATCTTCGCCGCAACTGTCGGTGGAGACGATTCTGAAGATGATGAACTCTTTGAAGAAGCCAAGCAGACGGTCATCGACGCAGGCAAAGCCTCGACCTCATTCCTCCAGCGCAAGCTCGGCGTGGGATATGCGCGTGCCGCTCGCCTCGTCGATATGCTTGAAGAACGCGGGATTGTCGGTCCCGGTTCAGGTGCGAAACCGCGTGAAGTCCTTATGCGCGCTGACGAAGCCGTAACCCCTCCGCCCACCGAATAACATGCCACACACACTGAAACGCAAAATTGAATGGGGTGTCGTCGCAGCAAGCATTGTGGTGATCACGGGATATGCGCTCTTGCGCTCGCATGATCTCGTCTCCGGCGTCGCACTCGATGTCACTTCGATACATGATGGCATGTCGCTGAGAAGTGCGATCCTACCGATCGAAGGCATTGCGAAACGTGCCACAACACTTCTCGTCGACAATCGCCCACTGACCGTCGACAAGGAAGGTCGCTTCAAAGATACGCTCGTACTCGGCCCTGGTGTGAATGTCATCACGCTCGCCGCGCGCGACAAGTTCGGCAAAGAAACTACTGAAACATTTCATGTCGTATTATTAGAATAGTTTGGAGTAACTTTCGCATCCGTTCGCCACATTTCTGAAAACAGTACGACATAAATTTCTGCTGAAATTTTGCCTCGTACTCGGCTCGCCAGCCTCCGTAAGCCTGTTTTCAGAAATGTGGCTCACTCCGCGAAAAGTTACCAAAATCATGTATGCCAATCCAGAAGAAAAAAGAAAAAGCTGCCAAGGGTATGGGTGCGGAAATCGAAGATACGATTCGCTCCATTCAGACCAAATATGGCGAAGGTGCGATCATGAAGCTCGGTGATTCACCAAAAGTTGATGTCGATGTCATCCCGACCGGTTCGCTCGGACTCGACATGGCACTTGGCGTCGGCGGAGTTCCCCGCGGACGCATCATTGAAATATTCGGACCAGAATCATCCGGCAAGACGACACTCGCGCTTCATATCGTCGCCGAAGCTCAGAAGAAAGGCGGTATCTGTGCGTATATCGATGCGGAACATGCAATGGATCCGGTCTATGCGAAGAATCTCGGCGTGAAAACTGAGGAACTCCTGATCTCACAGCCAGACACTGGCGAACAAGGACTTGAAATTACCGAATCGCTTGTCCGTTCCGGCAAGATCGACGTCGTCGTTATCGACTCCGTCGCCGCCCTCACGCCAAAAGACGAAATCGAAGGAGATATGGGTCAGCAGCACATGGGCAAACAAGCTCGTCTCATGTCACAGGCACTTCGCAAACTCACGGCCATTGTTGCACGATCAAACACGACGGTTATTTTCATCAACCAAATCCGTATGCAGATCGGAGTCATGTTCGGTAATCCGGAAACAACTCCGGGTGGCAAGGCGCTCAAATTCTATACCTCAGTGCGTCTCGACATTCGCCGTATCGCTCAGATCAAAAAAGGCGAAGAAGTGGTCGGTGGCCGCACGCGCGTAAAAGTCGTGAAGAACAAAGTCGCCGCTCCGTTCAAACAAACTGAATTCGATATTATTTATGGCGAAGGCATTTCCCGCGAAGGCGAAATGATGGCGCTCGGAGAGAAACTCGGCATCATCGAGAAATCCGGTTCGTCATATTCGTACAAGAATAAAGACGGCGAAAAAGTTCCGATGGGTCGCGGCTACGACGCCACGCGCGTTTGGCTTCGCGAGAATCCAAAAGTCCTCAAAGATTTCGAAAAAGAAATCCGCGCCCGATTCGGAGAAATCCAAGTCACCGGTTCAAGCGGAGAATAAAGAACTAGTTTCTAGTAGCTAGTGACTAAGTTCTAGAAAAATACAATGAGCGATACGAGCATAAAATCATATAAAGATTTGATTGTTTGGCAAAAGGGATACGAACTTGTAAAACAAGTGTATATAATTAGCGCAAAACTTCCAAAGTCGGAAGTGTTTGCCTTGCAATCACAAATGCGTCGGTCTGCCATATCTATTGTCTCAAATATTGCGGAAGGAAGTAGCCGGAAAACCAGAAAAGATTATTGCCAATTCATACACATCGCGTATGGTTCTGCTTCAGAATTAGAAACACAACTCTTTTTGTGTAAAGATTTATACAATATTTTAATAGATTCTGAACTTGCATTAATTACAGAAGTGAGTAAAATGCTCAGAGCTATTATTAATAAACTTGAACAATAATAGTTTCTAGTGATTACTTCTCAGGATTCTTCCTAGAACCTAGTCACTAGCTACTAGAACCTAATCCTATGCTTGAATACAGCGAAATCAAAGAAGGAAAAATTATCATCTACAACGAGGAACCATGCGTCGTCCTCGAGAGTCACGTCGCCCGCACGCAGCAGCGCAAGCCTCAGAACCAAGTGAAATTAAAAAGTCTGGTCAACGGCCGCACGTTCAACGAGACTTTCCGCACGACTGATTCAGTCGATGAGCCTGATCTCGAGAAGCGCGACACGAAATTCCTCTATGCATCCAAAGGCGAGTATTGGTTCTGCGACCCGACGAATCCAGCGAATCGTTTCAAGCTCGACGAGAAACTCATCGGCGATGCGGTCCGATTCCTCAATCCGAATGAAATCGTCACGGCACTTGTTTGGGACAATGACGGCGAAGAAGTCATCATCAACGTCAAACTGCCGATCAAGATGACCTTCACCGTCAAAGAAGCTCCCCCATCTATCAAAGGCGGCACGGCGACCGGCGGCAACAAAGTCGTCACGCTCGAAAACGGCGCCACGATCAATGTACCGATGTTCGTAAATACTGGCGACAAAATCATCGTCAATACTGAGACTGGAGATTACGTTGAAAGAGCATAAAGATACAATATAAAAACCGCATCATCCGATGCGGTTTTTCCTATTTTGACTTTCGATGTGAAAGGAGTATAGTGAGAAAAATTTAAACACATGAAAAACTTAATTCCATTTCTCGGTACTACCGGCTCGCATTGTGGAAAAGTCCGCGATTCGTATTTCTTCACTAGCCTCATCGTGGCTATAACTTCCAACAGGATTTCAGCATTTGACGTAGTGTCACTGCAGGAAATACCCTCGAAATGACAAGTCCTCAACCAGCTGGCAATCTATTTCTTGAATGCCACGAAGGACATTGTCCCGAATTGGCTGGTAGGAAGCCCCCATCCGCAGATTTCAATCGGCTGGAAATGTATTCCGTTCAAAGTTGAATTCGTCGTACGGCGATATCTGTACGGCAGCATGTGGCGGAGCTATATGAAAGGCCAGCGCCAATTCTGGGGAATCACTCTTCCCGATGGCATGCGCGAAGGGCAAAAACTACCGAACGTGATGGTGACTCCCTCGACCAAAGCCGACCTCGGCATGCATGATGAAGACATCACTGCTGAAGCGATTGTTGCAGAAGGATTGATGACGCAAGCAGAATACGATATGGTGGCGGATTACAGCTTGAAACTTTTTGCGCGCGGCTCTGACATGGCTGCCGAAAAAGGATTGCTGCTGGTAGATACGAAATATGAATTCGGCAAAAAAGATGATGAAATCATGCTCATAGATGAAGTACATACGCCGGATTCATCACGCTATTTTTATGCAGACAGCTATGAAGAGAATTTCGCCAATGGAACTCCTCAGCGCGAGCTTTCAAAAGAATTCGTGCGCAAATGGCTGATGGATAATGGATTCAATGGAACTGCCGGACAGATAATGCCGACATTCCCTAATGATTTTATTGCCGATGTTTCAAACAGATATATCGAACTGTATGAGATACTTACCGGTGAAAAATTCAGTGCACAACCATTACCCGATACTGAGGAAGAAATTAGACATATGGTTACTGAAGCCCTTCGTAATTTCTGACAGAATACCTATTGATAAAATAAAAAATCCCCTGTGTATATACACAGGGGATTTTTATTGGTGTCTACTTCGACACGAATGGGAGGAGTCCCATGAATCGTGCGCGCTTGATCGCGACGGCGAGTTTGCGCTGGTTCTTCGAAGTCATGGCCGTACGCTTCTTGCCAAGGATGCGGGCATTCGGATTCATGAACTTCTTCAGGATATCGACGTCTTTGTAGTCGATATGCTTGATGTTATTTGATGAGAAATAATCTTGCTTCATTTTTTATAATAAGAAATTAATAATTTAGAATGGGATGTCTTCGACGTTCACCTGTTCGTCTGGGTATTCGATCGTATCGACTTCCTCACTTGCAGGCTTGGCGCCAGTAGCCGGAGCGTGATACGTGCCGGTCGTTGGACCAGTACCGGTCGGACGCGGACCGAATTGGAAGTTCTCGACGACGATTTCAGTGCGGTACTTCTTCTCGCCATTCTGCTCCCACGAACGGGTTTGCATACGGCCTTCGACGAAGAGTGAACTTCCCTTCTTGCAGTACTGGGCGATGAGCTCAGCGGGCTTGGCAAAGGCGACGATGTTGTGGAAATCGCTGGCTTCCTGCTTGGCGCCGTTCGCGTCTTTCCAAGTGCGATTCGTTGCGAGAGAGAATGACGTGACTTTCGTGCCGTTTGGCAGTGCGCGCATTTCTGGATCGCGAGTGAGGTTGCCGATAATCATTGCTTTGTTTACGTACATAGTAGTTTATAGAATTATCCCACTAATAATAGTTATGCGGTTGCGGTTTCGTCGACGAGGGCGTCGATCTCCTTGTCGATTGCTTCTTTGTCCATTGGCTCGCCGGTGACTTCGACTTTCTTCTCATACGTGCGCTTCGTGCGGGCACCTTCGCGTGAGAATGTCTTCTTGCCGGTGATGGTGTTCTCGCGAACGGTCTTGAGAATCATGTAGCGGATGATTTCTTCATCGCGCTTGATGACGGTCTCAATCGCTTCGAGCTTCTCTGGTTCGAGTGCGAACTTGATCCAGCCGAAATAGGCGTTGTTGAAACGGATTTTCTTGTTGTTGATAACACGAGACATCTCGTAGGCAAGCGCCAAATCTTTTGGCAGCTCTTCTGAGATGAATGTTGCGCCTGCACCTTCGAAAAGGGCTTTCAGTTGGCTGAACCGGCCGAGAATATCGCTCTCGGCAATCGTTGGAACGAACAGATACGCAAGTTCATACACGCGTACGTCGTCATTGTTGGATTCTGACATGAATTAGTTTCTAGGGACTAGTTGCTAGTGCCTAGTAAATACAATTTTAATAAATTTGTTCGTTATGGACCGAGGCGTGACAGTTTCAGGACTGCCACGAACGAACATGGTGATACTAGCAGAAAAAATGGCCTCAGTCAATGTCGTTGCCGAGGCATTACTTAGAGAAATACTATGTTACAATTGAGACATATGCCGAGTGAAAAACCACAATTTGCAAAGCCTGAACGGCCTGAATTCAAGCATGATAATTCGATACGATCGGGAGATTTATTCAATGAATCAGACCAGCAAAAGATTCTCAAGAAAATCCAGGGTCCTGCCCGAAAGAATAACGAAGTTCTTGTATCTCCTGACGTATCTGAAGAACAACCGGAATTTGAACTCGACAAGCCGGTCGGGAAACGAAATCTGACTCGCGAGCAAGTTTGGGAAAAGGCGGGCAAGATCGCTCGGAATTTTCTGGAACAAGAAATACCAAAAGTGCGGATCGAAGAATACCAAAAAGAAGCCCTACGCAGACACGAGGTGCAAACCCAAAAAAAGCTTGAGCGAGAAAAAGATCTGAATGTGTATTCCGAACAGAAGACGTTTGGTCCGTACTTTCATTGGCTCGTACAAGAAAAAACTCTTCGAGGATTGAAGAGTAAACACCATATAAAAGATTTCACGATCATACAAAACGAGAATGGTACTGTTTCCGTCACCATAGAAGCCACACCTCAGTATCTCGAAGCCTTCGGAAAGCGGCTCGAAGCCAATCTCAAGAGATATCAACGCTCAAACAGCAACGAAGGTGTTCTAGTCACTCGCAACGGAATCACATTTTTGGGCGAATAGAGAAGATTTTCTCACTGGTCGCAAGAATCGTTTTTCGAACTTCCTCTGCATCTCCTCCCCTGATCTCAGCGATTTTTTTGTATACTTCCTCCACCATCCACGGCTCGCATGTCTGCCCACGATAAGGCTCCGGTGCGGCAAACGGCGCGTCAGTTTCTGCCATAATATTCTCAAGCGGAATACCTCGGATAACCTCATCGTAATCGCGAGCGAATGTAATCGGTCCGTCGAATGATACGGTCCAGCCACGGGCAACAATCTTCTTTGCAATTTCTAAATTGCCGACGAAGAAATGGAAGTTGACATGTGACAATTGACCTTTGAGAGGTGACAAAATTTCAAGTGCGTCTTCATAGGCATTCATACTTCCCTTCGACGGACGAGCGTGAATCATGAGCGGTTTGCCGACTGCAATTGCGAGTTCAATATGTTTCCGGAAAATTTCTTTCTGGCGCTGTTTGGTCTCTTCCTTTTGATCACGAAAATAATCGAGTCCGCATTCGCCGATACAGACGACGCGCGGATGTTTCGCTAATTCTAAATATGCGTCGTAATCAAAAACTTCACTGACATTGTCTGCTGGATGCAGCCCCACACCGGCCCAGAGATTGTCGTATTTCTCGGCGAACGAAACAGAATCCTTTGAAGTTTCTAGATCGACTCCGATTGTAATCGTACCCACGCCTTTCTCCTGCATGCGCGCGAGAACGGCCTCGATATTTTCACGGAGCGGTGAGAGATTGATGTGCGAGTGGATGTCGAAATATTTGAATTGCATGAGATTTAGTCTTTTCTGAGAAATAGCGGAGTTTGTGGCGAGCGATTTGAGGTAATAAGGGCTTGGATTGCGAGAGATGTCTCAGGCATGACCGGAGCGAGCATTTGGGCGATTGTGGCGAGTCGGGTCACGAGTTCCGTGATGATAGTCTTCCCCGCTTCAGGATCAGTCTTCACCAGTTTGAAAGGTTCAGTTTCTTGGATCTTTTGATCAAGCGCAGTAATTTCTTCCCATATCAAAGCCAATACTTTGCCGACTTCGAATAGATCCATGGCCTTGAGATATGCCACAGGAATAGTTGTCTCCAGTACTGTAACCGGCATGGAAAGATTTTTCTCAGCCATTTTCATGATTCGACTTGTCAGATTGCCAATACCATTCGCAAGTTTTGCATTATAGGAATCTTTGAAACGTTCCATGGTGAACGGTGAATCTTCAAATATCGAGACTTCGCTGACGACGAAGAATCGGAGCGCGTCCGTGCCGTATTCCGCCACGACGTCGTACGGATTCACGACATTGCCGATTGATTTAGACATCTTGATGCCGCCATCGCCGGTAAAGAAGCCGTTGATGACAATATGCGCTGAATTCGGGAGCTTTGCTGCCATGAGCATGGCCTGCCACATTGCAGACTGCTGGCGAAGATTGTCTTTGCCGCAGTATTGGGTCGGCGTGCCGTTTCCCCAGAATTTCTGGAAATTTTCCATATCATTCGGCCAACCGAGCGTCGAAATATAATTCACCAACGCATCAAACCAGACATACATGATATGGTCGGGGTCATTTGGCACTTCTACTCCCCATGACATCTTGCTCTTCAGGCGAGAAATAGAAAAATCTTCGAGACCGCGCGCAACGAAGGCTTTGATCTCGTTGAAGCGGAATTCTGGGATGACGAAGTTAGGATGAGTAACGTAGAAATCAAGTAATGGCTGCTGGAATGCGCTGAATTTGAAGAAATAATTTTCTTCGTTGATCAGTTCGATGTCCTGGTTCGGATGAATCGGACAATGACCGGTCTCATCAAGCTCAGAATCAGTTTTCTCGAGCTCGCAGCCGATACAATATTTGGTCTGATAATTCTTTTTGTAAATATACCCATTCTGCTCGCAACGACGCCAAAATTCCTGCGCTGCGGCTTCGTGTGCTCCATCGGTTGTGCGAACAAAATGTACGTCGCTGGAAATGCCGAGTAAATCTTTGAGTCCGCGGAATTTCGCAGCATAGTCGTCCACATATTCACGCACTTCCCGTCCTGCTTTCTTCGCATCAGTCAGAAGCTTCTGGCCATGTTCATCTGTTCCTGTATTGAAAAAAACTTCAAAGCCCTGCAGCTTCTTGGCACGTGCAATGATGTCTGCACGGATGAGTTCCATGGCAAAACCAACATGCGGGTCGGCGTTGACGTATGGCAGCGTAGTCGTGATGTAAAACGGTTTCGACATAATTAGCGGGCACTCTTGCGCTTCTCAATATCACCCCAATATTCCAGGAGACAGACGGCGACCGGTATGGCGAGAATGACGCCCCAGAATCCGGCAAGCGCGGCGCCGATGAGGATAGAGAGAATGACGACGAGCGGCGAGATGCCAATGGCACGCTTCACGACGAGCGGATAAATGAGATAGGCTTCGAATTGCTGGACGATCAGATAGAGACCGAGCGCTTTGGCGGCCATAACTGCTCCGCCGCCCGCATACGCGAATCCCACCCCTGGAATGATGGCAAGGATGATACCGAACGGTACAAGCTCGAATACGGCAGCAAGTAATGCGAGCACAATGGCATAGTTGACGCCGAGAATAGTCAGACCGAGGTAGATAAGCACGCCCACGAGAAGGCCGACGAGAAGCTGGCCTTGGAACCAGAGCCCAATCTTGCGTTCGCTCCGGCGCCAGAGATCAATGATGTACTCTTCTTGGGCATCGGGAGTGATAATTTTCAGGAAGTTTTCGACGCCATGTTCTTGGATGGAGAGATAAAATGAAATGATGATGATGAGAACAAGGTTAATGAGACCACCGAAGACGAATGATGCTGTGGCAAAGAAACCGCCGGAGACACCGGAGACGAGTGTTTGTGCGCTTCCGATCAGATCTGGAATTGAAGCATTCTGTGAAATGCCAGTAACGAGCGTCTTAGTATTTTCGACTGTGGCGCCTTGGAGATTGTTGAGAATCGAAGTGTCGGGAATATACCGGTCGAGCACCGTCACCAGCGATGATACTTCATCCAGAAGAACTGGTACGAATACCGAGAAGAGCGCGACGATAGCTGAAAGTGCGAGGACATAAATGATGACGACGGAGAGTGTACGATGGATATGATATTTGGAAAGTTTCTTGACCGCCGACTCGGTAAACGAGGCGATCACGATTGAGGTCAAGAGCACGAGCATGAGCGAACGGATCTGCCAGAAGACGAAGACCAGCACGACAACCAATACGGCCCGAATAATCGTCCGAGTGTCAATCGTAATAACTTTTGGAGCGCCTTTTATCATGTTTTCAGTATATCAGATACCTACAATTAAAGCTTGAGGATGCTGCGGATTTCCTTGGTAAAACGTTGCTCGTACGGTCCGATGAGTGCGAGGTTGAGCCCGTTATTTTTGACGATACTTTTTGCGACACGGGCAATATCCCTCGCCTGTACGGCTTCAATTTTGGCAATGACTTCCTTGGGCGTTTTTACTTTTTTGTGGAAGACTTCCTGCCCGCCGAAATACTGGGCGAAGGCATCGGATGATTCGAGTTCGAGTTTGATATTGCCGATCATGCTTGCCTTGGTACGCACGAGTTCTTCCTCGGTCACGCCATGATCACGAATGTTTTTCAGCTCGGCAAGAAGTACGCTGATAACTTCAAGTGTGCGCTTCGTGTCGACTCCGGCGCGGATATCGAGATAGCCATGGTCCGTAAATCCGTTCTGACTGCTCCGGACATAATATGCGACACCCATTTCTTCGCGAAGTTTCTGGAAGAGCCGAGAACTCATACCGCCGGCAAGGACTGCGGCGAGCACGTCGAGTATCGTATCGTCTTTGTGGTACATATCGACGCTTCTGAGTGCGAGAATGAGATGCGCCTGATCGGTTTTTTTCGCGACGATGCGCACTGCCGGCACGGACTGTTTCTCAATCGTTTTTTTCTTGCCGGACTTCGGAGCGCTTTTAATAGTGCCAAAAATCTTTTTGGCAATTTTTGCAACCTCAGCCTCGGTGACATGACCGGCGACAACAATCGTAGTTGCCTTCGGCACATAATGTGCCTTGTGGTATTTTAGAAAATCATTTCGTGTCATCGCACGAATATTTTCGCGCGGTCCGGCAATTCCCCATCCCGCTGGCGTATCGCCGTACATGAGTACGCCGAGTTCTTCGTCCACTTTGCGCTGCGGAATATCCTCGTACATGTTTATCTCTTCGATAATGACGCCTTTTTCTTTCTCAATTTCGGCTTTGGGAAATGTCGAATTGAGATAAATATCGGATACAATATCGAAGATCTGGCTGAAATTTTTCGCATCGGATTTGGCATAGTAGCCAGTGTATTCATGACTGGTAAAGGCATTGTATTGCGCTCCGAGACCATCAAGTTCGGCCGAAATCGCGTGTGCCGTCGGACGCTTGGCCGTACCCTTGAAGCACATGTGTTCGAGAAAGTGCGAGATGCCGTTCTTCGCCTTGGTCTCGTATGACGAACCGGCTTCGACGAGAACGAGAACCGTCACGGTCTCGTTTTCCTGCATCGGCACCGTGATGAGCCGGAGGCCATTGCCCATGATTTTGCGTGTGTATTTCATATGCGCCACTATACCATATCGGCTCTACGCTGTGGAAAACGCCAAGGCTACGCCTTGGCGTTTTCCACAGGGATTTTTGAGGTCCTCCTGTACAATCAAAAGAAATGTGCCAACTATGAAAAAAAAATATGAAACCCTCGTTTTAAAATTCGACCGTGCCTTCCATACCACCGGCGAAGCTTTGGAAGAAATCGGCAAGCTCGGATACGCTCCCTGTGACAAAAGCGACCTCTGCAGAGAGTTCAACTCGCTCGAAGAAATTCAGAAAAAATCCGGCGGAGAAGATATGCTCATCGTTGCATTGGGAACCTACATCCCTGACCGGCCCAGCGGAAAATGTCCGGTGCTACGAATCAGCAAGAACGACAAATCACTGACCACTCGCGACTTGTCGCTCGGCTTTAATTGCGACTGCCCGAAAACTTTTTTTCTGGTAAAGGCACAGCACGGTCCCGAACCGGATTTAGTCCGACATATCGTCCGGAAAAAATTAGTGAAAGAATTTGCGGAATAATATTCCACCAGCCCCCTATCGGCTTTCCCCAAAGCCGATAGTTTATTTTTACATACACATAGAAAATGCCAAGGCGTCGCCTTGGCATTTTCTCGAATATTTTTAGATTATTTTCGTGCTTCGATGATCGTCGTGGCGACGTTCGCCGGTACGACATCGTAGCGGTAGAATTCCATCGTGAATCCGGCACGGCCTTCCGTCATAGAACGGAGATTCGTCATGTAGCCGAACATTTCAGAGAGCGGCACAACAGCTTTGATCGCCTTGTTCATACCGCGGTCTTCCATGCCGTCGATGAGTCCGCGCTTCGATGAGAGCGAGCCGGTGACGTCACCCATGAATTTCTCTGGAGTAACGACTTCGACTTTCATCATCGGTTCGAGGATGACCGGCTTTGCCTGTTTACATGCATCCTGAATTGCCATAGAAGCGGCGATCTTGAAGGCCATTTCGTTCGAGTCCACATCGTGGTACGAACCATCCCAGAGGTCGACACAGACGTCCACCATCTTGAATCCGGCGAGCACACCACGATCAAGTCCTTCACGGAAGCCCTTTTCACACGGTGCAATAAATTCCTGAGGAATGACGCCGCCTTTGATGCTGTTGATGAATTCGAAATGCGCTTCGCGCTTGTCGTTCTTCGGCAGGTCTTCGATGTCTTCTTTCGTCAGCGTCATATCCATTGGACGGACTTTGATCTTCACGTGACCGTAGTTACCGCGACCGCCAGTCTGC
>CALRCI010000015.1 GCA_943354525.1 Candidatus Nomurabacteria bacterium
TACCCTGGTCGCGGCGCACGTCTACCCAGCCGGCGAGCGTCACTTCCTCACCAATTTTCGAGCCGAGATCGCGTATATATGTTCTGTTTCGCATAGTCCTAATACTACTATAAAACTTGATTTTTGGAAAATAAAAACTGCTGAAAATTTCAGCAGTTTTAATACACTCATACAACATAATTTCATGCCGTCTGTTTCGGCATCGTATTCGCATTCGATTCTACGCTATTCGGTGTACCTTTGATTACCTGGACGACTCCTGTCATAACATTGACGCTTATCGCCTGGCACGGCTCGAGATGCGATGGGAAAGCTATCTGTGGTTTGAATTCCATCGCCAGACGCTTGCTGATTTCCATGACCGTATGTAAGGAAGAAATAAGCACGATGCACGGACATTCTTTGGCTTTGCTATGCAAGAATTCTATACATCCCTCCATTTTGGAGCTCAATGTGTGCGGATTCCTATTAAAAATATCACTATCGCAGTCGAGATAATCGATGCCACCCGGTCCATCTTGAAAATAATGCACCAGTTCCTCTTTTGTCGAGGATAGAGAATTCTTATAAAATCCAGCAGTTTTTGTCGCACGCTCATCTTTGCTGCTATAAATGCATAGCGGGGTATCAGGTTCTAACGATTGCTTGACCGCATATGCAGCCGCTTCGGCTTTGGCGAGAACATTGGACTTAGTCGTCGAATTTACTTGCGCCACGAGAACAATTCTCACTGGCAGAAAAGGTATTAGGGCCATCGTGTTTTATTTTGTTTTTGAAAGTTAAAAAAGATTTTGGGAGTTCGGATACCAGAATAGCAAAAATACTACCAAAAAACAATAGCTTAGTGCGTATTCTTTACCAGAAGCTCGTACGGGACCGAGACGATTGACGTGATGAGCCAGAGCGGAAACATTAGGACGCAAATCAGATAGAAATCAAACGGCCACGGCTTGTGATATTTGAGTTTCTGATACTCCTTCGAAAGCGGCATCATCACATAATTGAGCGGCAGATAGAGTGCTCCGAAGACGATGACGAAAAATGATTTGAAAGCTTTGAGTATGAGTCCCATGATTTTAGAAATAATTAATCTTCATCGCGCTCCGGACTTCTTGCATCGTCGCCTGAGCCGCTTCGCGGGCCCGCTCTGTTCCCTCTCGGAGAATTTCCATGACTTTCTTCGGATCTTTCGCGAGATATTCACGGCGTTCGCGAATCGGTGTGATGAGATCTTCAAGCACGCCGATGAGACGCTTCTTGATGACGACGTCGCCGAGTCCGCCCGCTTCATACTGCTTCTTCAATTCTGCAACACCGGCTTTGTCAGTATCAAAGATATCGAGATATGCGAAGACGACATTGCCTTCGACGTGACCTGGGTCTTCGACATGGATATGGGCAGGATCGGTGTACATCAGTCCGACTTTGCGTTCGATTTCTTCAGATGAGTCGGAGAGATAAATTGCATTATTGAGCGATTTACTCATCTTTGCTCCACCATCAAGACCAACGAGACGTGGCGTCTCGCTGATAATTGTTTTAATTTTTTGAAAAACTTCTCCGCCATAGAAACGATTGAACTTCTCGACGATTTCATTTGCCTGTTCTATCACCGGAAGCTGATCTTCGCCGACTGGAATCGTATTCGCTTTCGCAAAAAGAATATCTGCTGTTTGAGAAACTGGATAACACAAAAATCCTGCGGGTACATCTTCCTCATAGCCTTTTTGCTGCATTTCATTTTTCACGGTCGGATTACGCTTGAGACGCGCAAGCGTCACGAGATTGAGAAAATAAACGGTGAGCTCGGCAATCTCCGGAATTTCAGATTGGATGAACATTGTCGTCTTCGTCGGGTCAATGCCGCAGGCCAGATTGTCGAGCGCGACTTCAATGACATTGTTGCGGACTTTTTCGGGATTATCGGCATTGTCGGTCAGCGCTTGAACATCGGCAATCATATAGTATGCCGTATCCGCCTCGTCCTGGAGTTTCAGGCGATTCTCTATTGAGCCAACGAAATGGCCTAAATGGAGGCGGCCGGTTGGACGGTCGCCGGTAAGAACGGTCATTTTCTTATTTTCTTTCATGCGATTAGTATACCAAATCATTGCCAGTTTTACACAGGTTTGCCACAGCCCCATACCCATATCCGATTTCAGCCAAAAACGGGTGTGCTAGAATCCATGCATGGCCAACAATTCCGTCCGCGTTCCCCCACAGAGCATTGAATCCGAGAAAGCAGTTCTCGGCTCTATTCTATTGCGTGCCGGAGCGCTCTACGATATCGAAGATATGATCGAACCGGAAGCATTCTACGCCGAGAAGAATAAAATTATTTTCAAGGCGATGACGGCGCTCCATGACAAACACGAACCGATCGACCTTGTTTCGCTCACCCACAAACTCAAAGAACAAAAATATTTTGAATCGATCGGCGGTGCGAGTTATCTGACTGAACTCGTGAACACGGCACCGTCTTCGACGAACGTGAAGCACTATGCGTCCATCGTCGAGAAGAAATATGTGCTCCGCAAACTCGTCGACGCAGCCGACTTCGTCGCCGATCTCTCGCTCACTGAAGGCGACAAAGAAATCGAAGACGTACTCGACGAAGCTGAGAAAAAAATATTTTCAATTACTGATAGTCCAAAGGGCCAGAAATTCGTCTCGATCAAACACACACTCTCGACTGCATGGGAACGCATTGAGAAACTTCATGAGAATCCCGGAGAACTTCGCGGCATCCCGACCGGATTCTCAGCGCTCGACAACATGCTCGCCGGATTTCAGAAAGCCGATCTCATCATTCTCGCCGCTCGCCCATCCATGGGTAAGACGACACTCGCGCTCGATATTGCCCGCATGACGGCGCTCAAACACGGCACGCCCGTCGGCATCTTCTCGCTTGAAATGGATGCCCAGCAACTTGTCGACCGTATGCTCTCCGCCGAATCCCGTGTGAACGCATGGAAACTCCGCACCGGCCGCCTCTCGACTGAGAGCAACGACTTCGATCGTCTCCGCGATTCGCTCGACAAACTTTCACGCGCACCGATTTATATTGATGACCAATCTTCAAATACGATTGCAAAGATGCGTTCATTCGCGCGACGCCTGAAAGCTGAGCATGGTCTCGGACTCATCGTCGTCGACTACCTCCAGCTCATGGCCACGTCGAAGAACTACGATAGTATGGTCAACCAAGTCACGGAAATTTCCCGCTCGCTCAAAGGCCTCGCCCGCGATCTCGACGTGCCTGTCCTCGCCCTCTCCCAGCTCTCGCGTGCCGTGGAATCACGTGGTGGCAAACCTCGCCTCTCTGACCTCCGCGACTCCGGCTCTATTGAACAAGACGCCGACGTGGTTATGTTCATTCACCGCGAAGACAAATACAACGAGAATTCCGATAAACCAGGCATGGCTGAAATTTTGATCGAGAAACACCGTAACGGTCCGGTCGGCAAAGTCGATCTCTACTTCGATGAAGCAACGACGACATTCCTCGATGTCCAAAAAGGTGACATTAATGCATTTACCAATGCTCAAACAACCTCGAGCAACGATATCGATAATTTCTAATGAGCAATCCAATTCAAAAACTCGCAGATATGTTTGCAGATTTCCCCGGCATTGGCGCGCGTCAATCTAAGCGCTTCGTGTATTTTCTCCTCTCGTGCGACAAAGCGTATCTCGATGAACTCGCAAACTTAATTATCAGTGTGAAAAAGCGCATCACGCAATGTCCGGAATGTTTCCGTTATTTCGAACATGATAATCATGATCACTGCGAGCGCTGTGAGAAACTTTCGATTGACCGCACGACAATCATGGTTGTCGAAAAAGATGCCGACGTAGACCAAGTATCGGCCAGTGGTGCCTACAATGGACTGTTCTTTGTCTTTGGCGGACTCGTGCCGATCGTTGAGAAAGAAACCTCGAATCGCATTCGGATTAACGAATTGCAGAAGCGCATCGCGCGTGACATCGCCGATAATAAATTAAAAGAAGTCATTCTCGGCTTCTCGCTTTCGCGCGAAGGAGATTATACCGATACATACGTCCGCGATGAACTGCGAACTCTCTTGGAAAATACATCTGTCCGCCTCTCCTCTCTCGGCCGTGGTCTCTCCACCGGCACGGAACTCGAATATTCCGACTCCGAAACGCTGCGGAATGCGTTTACGAATCGGCATTAATTAATTTTCTCATAGGTCCGACCTATGAGAAAGGTGTGACGTTGCGCGACCGCAGAAAATTATACCTTTTCAATATTCTTTGCTAATTTCCAACCGTTGCCATGCGATAATAATCCGCGATAGGAATTCAGAACTGACTTATCACCTTCACATTTTCTTATATTTTCAAGCATTCGCCTCTTCGTAGCCGTTCGTAATACTCGATGTCGAGGGAAATGTACCCATCCCAGAAAATCAATTCCTGAAGCAAGCGTTTTTATGAATACTTTGTCTGGATGCAAAGACAGCTTTAATTTAATTTCCAAAAATTCGGAAATTTTCGGTAATAGTTCTTCAAGATATTTCTTATCTTCAGAGAGAATCACAAAATCATCAGCATAGCGGATATAGTATTTAGTTTTGAGTTCGCGCTTCATGAAATGATCGAATTCGTTCATGTATACATTTACCAGAAGCTGGCTTGTCAGGTTGCCGAGCGGAAGCCCTTTTCTCATCTCAGCCATGGCTGATATTGAATCGAAGCTCTCGATGATGTTCCCGAGCAGATCAAGAGCCTCTGAATCAGTTATGTGTTTTCGTAAAATGTCTCTCAGGATGTCATGGTCGATGCTCGCAAAGAATTTTCGGATATCGCATTTCAAAACCCAGCATGTACGCGTATTATTTACCGAAACTTTTCTGCTGAAATCATGGAAGCGGTCAATTGCCCATTGTGTTCCTTTGCCGATACGACACGAATACGAATCATAGATGAATTTACGATCAAAGTACGGATAGAGAATGCGATAGATCGCGTGATGTACGAGACGGTCGCGCACTCGCGCCTTGTGGATATCCCGTGGCTTCGGATCACTGATGCGGAATGCGCTATATCCCCCATGCATATATTTATTCTCTCTGAGTTCTCTATGAAGGCTGAGGATGGTATCTGAGAGATTTAAGGAAAATTCAGCAACGTCTGCGCGCCGTTTCTTACCGCGTAGGAATTCCCGCCACGACGCGAGCAAATTTTCTACCGATATGATATTTTGGTAAATATGGTCATCCCCCCCCCCCGCAGATTTCGCTTGATAACACTAGTATCGTGCTCCGTGCCAAGGAAGCGTTCGCTCTCTGGTCGTCTGTTATCGTGCCTCATATGCCGAGAACTTCCCGATATACGACCGGTGCGAGAATTGAGACGCATTTTTTAGATTTGCTCGAATCCATTTATCAATCTTACTATGCGCCGATTGAAAATAAAAATACGCTTATCGTGAGCGCTATCAATCAGACTGACCTTTTGAAATATCTTCTCCAAATTGCCTGGGAAAATAAACTTATCAAGGATACGGGTTACGCCGATATCTCTCTGAAGGTCGGCGAGGTGGGACGAATGCTTGGCGGATGGAAAAATAATGTGACTGCGAAGCTTGCTCGAGAAAAACAAAACCCCTCCGTACACTGACGGAAGGGATTTCGTAAAAACATGTACAGTTTCGAAGAATAGGAGCACATTGCCGGCATTCCAGTCATTACCGTTGTCGAAGTCGTTGGCATTCCAGTTCCACTCGTCGCCGTTCCAGTTCAGGTTCACGGCAACCACTTTGTACGATATGCCATCCAGCCCACTGCCGATTTGGGCCAAGTGCAAAAATCGTGCTGTACTGTATTCGGAATCTATAATTCCACAGAATATCGCACCTACTGTATATGATTTTATAGAATGATGTCCGCCACCCTCGCGCAAGAAATTTTCCGGCACGATTCCCAGCAATCCATATCCTCGATACTCGCCTCCAAGATTTTAGCCGGGAGATCTTGTAGTATCAGCGCATAGTATAAAATAAAAGAAGCTAAGATTCAAAGAATCTTAGCTTCTAAAATAAATTAATTCCTAAACTACTTTTTAGCAGTAGCGAAGAATAGGAGCACATAGCCGGCATCCCAGTCACCACCGTCGTCGAAGTCGCTGGCATCCCAGTCCCACTCGTCGCCGCTCCAGTACAGGCCCACGGCAACCTTTTTTCCGTTTACCAAGACATGGAATAGATACCATTTGTCTTTCTTTAATTCATATCCCAAAACTTGTTTGGCAAGCTGTGGCTGGAAGATAAGCAGATACGATACACAGAAGAATGTGTCCAAATCCATACAGCCCGGATTTCCCGCGCCTTCTTGGATTCGCGTATCATCCATGTTTTCCGGCAGAACATATTCGGAAAGATTTCCTAAATCGTTCCGCACTTGCACCATGCGCTTCAGATTGGGTTTGATAATCCAATCTTCCGTGTTGCCGGAAATATCCATGCGGGTATCTCCTTTTGTGGCACGCTGACGGAAAATATCGCCGACCATGAATACATTTGCCAGTATGTAATTGAACCGGCAGCCGTTGTTGATGAATTTTATCAGGTTGTCGAAAAACGTTTCCTTGTCTTCGGCGTCAATGGCTTCTTGAATTTTGTCGCCATCGATTTCTGATAATTTTTTGCTGTTGTTGATTACCAAACCGAAAAATAAGGTTTGCAACATTGTCAGAAAAGCTCCGACTTGCTTGAATGATGTTGGTTTCATTGTGATACAATGCCTCGCTATCTTCGCCAAACGGCTATTTTACGGGGACTTTTTTAGTTTGAAAAGAAAATAGTCTCATACGCTATTCTGGTCGAATGATAGCATTATTATTCAATTTTGTCAATACTCTGTACAAATGCGCTCGTGAGGAGTCCGACTCCTAACATCTGCAATAAAAAATCTCAGTTAAAACTGAGATTTTTTATTTGATTGCTGAGATTTTGATTTCGGTGAAAGGTTGTTTGTGGCCGTTTTTCTTGAAATAGCGGGATTTCTGGAGGTATTTGATGACGGTGACTTTTGGAGCGAGGCCATTTCGGACGAAATGCGCTTCTACGGTCGCGCCGTCGATGTAGGGCGTACCGATCGTCGTGTCCTTGCCGTTATCGACGAGGAGGACCTTGTCAAAGCCGATTTTCTCGCCTTTTTTGCGGCTGCCGGAAAGACGCTCGATCTTGAGCGTGTCGCCCACCGAGACGTTATACTGCTTTCCGCCTGTTTCTATAACTGCAAATTCCATGCGGTCATACTACACGAAATCCCCATAGATTGCAAGCCTGTGAGAGACACGATATACTGAATTATATGATTTCAAAATACACCTACAAAAAACTCACGTGGATCGACCTCGAAAGTCCCACGCGCGAAGAAGTTCGTACCGTCACAGAAGAATACGACATCCCCTCGCTCATCGCTGAAGAAGTGATCGAGAAGAGTGCCCGCGCCAAAGTTGACGTCTACTCCAATGTCCTCTATCTCATCCTCCACTTCCCCACTGCCGGCCGCGGCGGCACGACTGACGAGCACGAACTCGATTTCGTCATCGGCAAGAACTTCATTATCACGACACACTACGAGCTCGTTGATCCCCTCCATGAATTCGCGAAAATGTTCGAGGTCAATTCCGTTCTGGATAAGAGCGAGATCGGCTCGCACGCCGGATTCCTACTGTTCTTCATCCTCCGCGAGATGTATCGCCAGCTCACGGTGGAATTGGAAAGTATGAATGACGGTATTCGTGATATTGAACGCAATATCTTCGATAGCAAGGCCGAGAGTAAGATGGTAGAACGCATTTCCCTGATGAATCGCAATTTCGTCGACTTCAAACAGTCGATGCGCTACCATCGAGAAACCCTGGCGAGTCTCGAACATGCCGGCAAAACGTTTTTCGGCGAAGATTTTTCCTACTATCTCGGTGCGATCACCGGCGAGTACAACAAAGTCCAGAACATGCTCGACAGCCACCGTGAAGTTCTCTCCGATCTCCGCGAAACCAACGACTCCCTCCTCTCGGCGAAAACGAACGACACGATCAAGAAGCTGACCGTCATGACATTCACCATGCTGCCGCTCACCCTCATCACCGGAGTCTTCACGATGAACTCCGATCTCGTTTTCATCCACACCGTCAAGGATTTCTATATCGTCATCGGCGCCATGTCGCTGACAGCCGTCATTATGTTTATCTACTTCAAGAACAAGAAATGGCTTTAGAGCTGTACAATTCGCTCACTCGACAGATCGAAACATTCACTCCGCTCCGTCCGCCCAAAGTTACGCTCTATACGTGCGGACCGACAGTCTATAATTATCCGCATATCGGTAACTATCGCGCCTACATCTTCGGTGATATTTTGAAGCGCACACTTCTCTATGCGGGTTATGATGTTCTTCATGTCATGAACATTACTGACATCGACGACAAGACGATCCGTGACTCACAGCTTGCCGGCAAATCACTTCTCGAATTTACAAAATTTTTCACGAATGAATTCTACCGCGATCGCGATACGCTCAACATAGTGCCCGCAAATATCTATCCAAAGGCAACGGAGTATGTCGAGAAAATGGTCGCGCTGATTGAGATGCTGATCGAAAAAGGTTTTGCCTACAAAGGCGAGGATGGCAGCGTCTATTTCTCTATCAGCAAAGACGCTGACTACGGCAAACTCTCACATATAGAACGCAGTGCGCTGGAAGAAAACGCCGGCGGTCGTTTGAAATCAGATGAATATGAAAAAGATAATCCGCAGGACTTCGCGTTGTGGAAGGTATGGGATGCGGCGGACGGTGAAGTGTTTTGGAATACAACGCTTGGCAAAGGCCGTCCCGGCTGGCACATCGAATGCTCGGCGATGAGCATGGACACGCTCGGCGTCACGATTGATATTCATACCGGCGGCATCGACAATATGTTTCCGCACCACGAAAACGAAATTGCCCAGAGTGAATGCGCGACCGGCCGGGCATTTGTACGCTACTGGATGCACAATGGCTGGCTCCTCGTCAATGATAAGAAGATGTCGAAGAGCGCGGGAAATTTTTATACACTGCGCGACCTGTCGGAACGCGGATTTGATCCACTCGCCTATCGCTACTTTCTCATGCAGGCGCACTACCGCCGCGAAATCAATCTCAACTGGGATGCGTTGTCCGCATCTGAGACTGCACTTCGCAAATTGCGCGAACTCGTGAGTGAACTTCCTGACGGCGGTACGGTTGATGCAAATTACAAAGAGCGTTTCCAGAAAATTATTGAGCATGACCTCGATACGCCGCGTGCACTCGCACTCCTCCATGAACTCGCAAAAGATTTGCATGTCTCTTCCGCCGACAAACGCGCCACGATGCTCGACTTCGATTGCGTCTTCGGATTCAAACTCGATCTAGCTGCTGAAATCCCCGAATCTATTCTCGAACTCGCCATCCGTCGTGAGAGTGCCCGCGCCGAAAAAGATTTCGCACTCTCCGATGAGCTACGCACTGAAATAGAAAAAGCCGGTTTCGGTGTCAAAGACACCGAAACCGGCCAGAAGGTTTTTAAGCTATAGTCAAGATTGCCGCGCATTTAAAATTTTATTTTCAGAATCGCGACAATTTGGTTTCTTTTTATAAGCTTCCGCGCGCGACATTGCGCCTACGATAGTTTTATTTCTTAAAGGGTCGCGAACGGCCCCTGAAAATAAAATTTTAAATGCGCGGCAGTCTAGATTCCTTCTTCCCTCAGCTTGAGAATTTCTTCTCGAGCTTTTTTGTTGAGTTTCGTTGGCATCTTGATCTTTGTGTGGATCAGGAAATCGCCGCGCTTGCCGCGAGTTGCCGATGGTACGCCTTTTTCGCGAATGCGGAGAATTTCGCCGGGCGCAAGACCTTCGGGAATTTTTACAGTCACTGTGCCATCGAGCGTCTCGACTTTGTAATCGGCGCCGAGGAGCGCATCAGTGAGTTTGACCTGAAGATTCGTCGAAAGATTTGCGCCATCGCGCATGATACTCGTGTGTGGTGTGACATTGACTTTGATATAGAGATCGCCGGCCATGCCATGTGCCACTGCTTCGCCCATGCCGGACATGCGAATCATTTCGCCGTCGTTGATACCAGCTGGAATCTTGATAGAAATTTCTTCGTCGTTGCGATAAATACCGTGACCGTGACAGGTCGTGCATTTCTCGGCAGGAATTTTGCCGGAGCCATGACACGTCTCACAGGTGCGCGTCGCCTGAAATGCGCCGAGAATCGAGCGCTTCACTTCATGGATCTGGCCTTTGCCATTACATGCCTTACAGGTATCCATTTTTGTTCCTGCTTTCGCGCCAGTACCTGAACACGTCTTACAGGTGCTGACTTTGGAAATGAGAATCTTGCGCTCCGTGCCGAAAATCGCGTCTTTGAATGAGATGAGAATTTCTGTAGACATATCACGTCCGCGGCGAGGTTGATTCTGCGTACGCATGCCGCCGCCAAAAAATTCGCTGAAAATATCTCCGAGATCACCCATGTCGAATCCCTGTGCCTGCGAGAAATCAAATCCTCCGAATCCTTGCGCGCCATTGAAACCGCCGAAGCCTTGTGGACCATCAGCTGAACCGAATTGATCGTACTGCGCGCGTTTCTTCTCATCCGAGAGCACTTGGTACGCCTCGTTTACTTCTTTGAATTTAGTGTCATTGCCGCCGTTCTTGTCGGGGTGGTACTTGTGAGCAAGCTTGTGAAAAGCTTTCTTGACCTCGTCTTTTGAGGCAGTCTTTTCGACTCCGAGAATATTGTAATAGTCCTTTGGCATATAGGTATAATAGCACGAAAATCTACTCTTGTGAATCGCGCGGAATGGCGAGCAGAATCCGTGCCAGACGGATATCTTCGAATGATAATTTCGACTTTTTCTTCTCTAAATAATTCTTCAGCGGCGTCAGTTTGGAAGTTTTGACCATCGTGTAGGCATCACTCACCAGATGCAAATCATCTTTGGAAAACGGCATCGGGATCGTCGGCATCTCGTCGCCGCGCTCATACATCTTCTCGAGATGAGAGACAATTGTGCCGATCACGAGACCTCGTTCTTTGGCAATTTCTGCCACCGTCATTCCCTGCTTCAATAATTCGAGCGTCTTATTCTCGCTCGGAATTTTTGGAACTTTTATTTTCGGACCGACAGGTGTCAGCGAGCCGCCGGATGCGCGAATGAAATCGATATGTAATTCTTCTTTGCGTTTCTGATCAAATGACGTAAATTCTTTCGTATGTTTCTGGGAAAGTGTCTGCATCTCGATATCGAAATCGCGCACGGCTTCTGAGACGGCAATTCTTCCGAAATTAATTCCGTAGAGTGTCAGCCCTTTCAGTGTTCGCGCACGCGAGAGCGCGACGTAGACTTGTCCCGGAGCAAACGCCTTCGATAAATCCATCTCAACACTGTCGAGCGACATTCCTTGGCTCTTGTGCACGGTAATCGCCCAGGCATAACGGAGCGGAATCTGCGCAATCTCGGCGAGAACTTTGCCATTGTCTTCGATGTGCCAGTCCATCGGAGCCGCCAGAATCTGCTCGCCGGACTTCGTCAGCACAATTGGAAATCCATTATCACTGTCGAATCCGATAACTTCGCCGAGCGTGCCATTCACATAGCCTTCTTCAAAGTTATTTTTGACAAACATCACAAGTGCACCTTCACGAAGACGAAGTTCGGCCGGTGCGAGACACGTCGACTTCATCGCTTCGACGAGCTGCGGATTGCCTTTGCCGTGCATGTTGTAGACATGTTCCGGACCGGATAGTTTCGCGTATTCAGACGCATTGATCACATCGACATCGACATTGTGCGGATAGAGTTTCGTCGCCTGCGAATCTGCGACGGGTTCATCGGCAAACCGCGAACGGAGGAGTTCGATGGCATCTTCAGACAATTCCCCGCTTCGCATTTCGTTGAGTACACGCACGAGTCCGTCGTCGGTCTGGCGATGCTGTTCTTCGAGATAGCAGATGATGAGATTGAGATCACCCCAGACTTCGGCACGGAATGCAAATTCGTCGTCGAGATTTTTCTCTTCGGCGGTGCGCTTCGTCACCGGCGGAAGCTGGAAGAAATCGCCGGAGAGTACGACTTGCACGCCGCCAAATGGCGCGTCACGTCGGCGGAGCGTGCGGAGTACATGATCTACCATGTCGAGACGCTTGGCATGGAGCATGGAGATTTCGTCGATTATGAGAACTTTTAGTTTGTTGAGACGGTCGTAGAGATACTTCT
>CALRCI010000016.1 GCA_943354525.1 Candidatus Nomurabacteria bacterium
AGTTTGGCAGGCACTTACAACTGCATGGCTGTATGGGAAGACATACAACAGTTTCGTCACGTTTTCTAAAATATGATTGAAACGATAGGACGGAACAAAATAAAGTAGCGTACAAAAAATTGTGATCATGTTGATGTATTTCAAAACAAAAAAGAACCCGCGAGGGTTCTTTTTTGTTGGATTGTCATACCGGACCAGGATCCGGTATCCAGGCCTGCCTTCAATTGTTGTGAGGAGTTCAACTCCTCACCTAAGTGTATTTCTGATATAATCTCCCTATGAATATCGAGCGCCCGAAATCCAAACAACCCATGCCGGCAGATGCCAAAAAAGTCTTTGAGGGTGTCGTATTCGATGTCTATCAGTGGGATCAGAAATTATATGACGGACGAACTACGAAATTTGAGAAGATCAAGCGCCCTGACACAGTTGTGGTTTTTCCAGTCCAAGACGATGGCAAGATTGTGCTTACGGAACAGGAGCATCCTGGCAAAGAGCCGTTCATCGCAGCGACCGGAGGCGGAGTAGAGTCCGGCGAAGACATTCTCGCTGCGGCCAAACGTGAACTTCTCGAAGAGACTGGCTACGAAGCAGAAGAGTTTATTCTGTGGGACGCGCAGCAGCCGATGGGCAAGATAGATTGGGCAGTGTTTACATTCATCGCCAAAGGCATCAAGAAAGTTGCTGAACTGTCGCTTGATGGCGGCGAAAAAGTGAAATTGATGCCCGTGACATTTGATGAATTCTTAGAAATTGGAACACAGAAAAATTTTTCAGAACGTGAAATAGTCCCGTATTTATTTGAAGCAAAACTTATACCAGAAAGAAGAGAACAACTACGTGCCTTATTTAGTATTAAATAAATTTTATGAAAACAATTCTCGTTGATGCAGTTGATGCATTTGTTTCAGACACTGGTGTCATTTTTCAAGAACTCCATGATTTACTCCAATCATATCCCAATGAAAAGATTATTCTCACTGGGGCAAATGACGAACAATGTAAGGTGTTTGGTCTGGATAAAATGCCATATGAAGTCTTCACTTTGAAGCATAATCCCGAGAAAACTGATCCAAAATATTACCAACTACTTCTGAGTCATTTTGGTTTAAGCGCTGATCAAGTCATTTATTTCGAACATAATCCAAATGCTGTAAAAGCGGCGCAATCTATCGGTATCACTTCTTATTATTACGATCCCGAAAAGAAAGATCTCGAAGCATTGAAAAATTTTATTGATAAAAATTTGTAAATTAGATTTGGATACCCCGTTTATTTTAGGTATACTTCCACTATGAAATCCCACCACAAACAGCAAGTCATCGCCCTCTTATTTCTCGCCATTATCGTCGTGGTCGCGTATTGGTTCTCGAAGCGCGATACGCTCCTGCCGCATGAAGTGATAGCAGGGGAACATACTATTTCCGTCGTGCTCGCGCTCGATCCAAGCGCTCGCGCGCAAGGACTTTCGGGAACGAAGGAATTAGCTCCTGATCATGGCATGCTCTTCATATTTCCGTATGCCGGCAAGTATCCATTCTGGATGAAGGACATGAACTATCCGATCGATATCGTCTGGATGGATTCTCATGGCCGAGTCATCACGGTTGCGCCGAATCTCTCCCCGGAAAGTTATCCGCAGCAATTTGCACCGATAGCTCCTGCTCGCTACGTCCTCGAAATTTCCGCTGGTACGGCGATGGCCGATGGTATTACGGAAGGCACCGTTCTCGAATTCAAATAAAAAATCCCTCGGAGTAATCCGAGGGATTTTTTATTTACAGTATATTAGTGGCTGACATGCACATCGATATGCTCGTGTTTCTTGTGATAGAAACGGCGTGCGAGATAGACGATGACGACGATGATCATGACCAGGATGATCCAGCCGAGAACAGTATGCGGGAAGAATCCGGCACCGAGCGCGAATGCTGCAAATGATGTACACGGTTTGACTTGGCTCACGATTGTCTGATGCAGCGCAGATTGCGTGCCGTCAGCTTTCGTGAAGTAGAGATCAGCAGTCGTGGTGATCGTACCAGTCTGATTTCCGTAGAACGCAGATGGCTTGATCGCGACGTAGAGGGTACCGCTCGTGCCTTTCGGCAATGTGCCAATCATGACCGTGAGACTTTTGTCAGTATCATTGTACGTGCCGGCAGATGCATTGACGAATGTCGCTTCACGCGGAATCATGACTTTGATCATGACGTTCGTCCAATCAGATTTGTCAGTGTTGGTATAATTAATCGTGACTGTTTCTGAATCGTTCGTACACGTAGCAGCTTTGGCTTCCGGTACGCCGATCAATTTCGCGCGCGTGCTCGCATCGAGTACGTGAGATTTCGGAGTGTTCATGCTCGTATTGCCCGTGGTAGCAGGGAGCACTGTCGTCGAAGTGACTGGAGCGTATGCGATCATCGGAGACTGAGTTGCGACAACCGGAGTCGTGTAGCCGCCGTACGAAGGTGACATCTGGTAGGGTACATATGCTACGATCGGAGACTGAGTTGCAACAATTGGATTGCTGGGACCGTAGGGGCCGTTCGTCGGGAAATTCAAATTAATCGGCGTAGACTGCGGGCCGACAACTGATCCAGAACCGGTGATAACTGGAGACGAATACGCAAATGAATGGATCGGAATAAGCACCGAAACAAGCACTGCGAGAGAGATAATTTTCTTTGTATATTTATTTTGCATAAGTGTATTGTATCATATAAATATCTCCTTGTCAAGGTATAGAAAAAGCCCTCTCCGCCAGCTGGCGGAGAGGGCTTTTTCTCGATATTAGTGGTTAGTCTGAGCTCGTTTGCTGCGAATGCGGCCGGCGAGGTAGATAACTGCGAAGATTACGAGGAAGAGGAGGAGCCATCCGGCGAGCGTTGTCGGGAAGAAATTCCCTGCGAAGATCGCATTGCCGGCGAGATTCGAACCATTCATATTCGGATTCGATGCATTCCAGATATTGCTTGAAGTTGTGAATGGAAGCGTGCTCGACATTGCAAGCGCATTGTTTGTGCCGGTTGTTGTCGGAGTTGTCGCGTTCACGTAATGATAGATGACAGTGTTGGTCGGAGTCGTTGGATTTGAATATGTATATGTCGGTTGTGTATAAACTACTGGTGGAGTGTATGGAGGATTATACGGTGGATTGTATGGCGGAACATATGTTGGGGTAACGGTAATCGTCACGTATGCATTTGTCGCACTGCCGTTCGCTGCATAGGCAGTGAGCGTGTAGTACGTCGTGTTATAAAGCGCGCCAGTCGTGAGGCCGCCGTTGTAGGTGCCATACGTGCCGGACATAGTGCCGCCGGAAAGTGTGGTGTATGAACAGCCGGTGGTATTCCATGAAAGCGTTGCACTGGTACCATAACTAATTGTTTGTGATTGGTTGAAGTAACTGATGACGCAGTTTGAACTGTTGTTGCCGCTTGTTGTTACGGTAATTGTAACTGGAAGCGTCACCGTACTCGTGGCGTTTGATGCAGCGAGCGTGAACGTCGTCGTGCCTGAAAGCGAACCGGTTGAAATCGTTCCGCCAGCGGCAGGGAAAACGGCACCGATCGAAGGTGAGATGCTCGTCGTCGTACAGTTCGTCGTGTTCCAGGTGAGTGTCGTGTTCGCGTACTGCGCAATCGTAGATTGTGCTCCCGTGAAAGAGTTGATCACTCACGGAGTATTCGTACCGCCGCCAGTTGTCGATGTAGTAAATGGAACAATTGAATTCGCAATAGTGACACCGGCGCTGTTCTTCGCGATGGCGCGGAAGTAGTAGGTGCTGTTGGCAGTGAGGCCGGAAATCGTATCTGAAAAAGCTCCAGATGTGCCGGCTTGTGCCGTCCATGTCGTGTAAGTCGAACCGACCATTCCAGAGTTATTCGCATATTCGAAGCGCGTCTGCGTGGCAGTGCCGTTACCATTGAAGTAGCCGTTGAGCGTCGCGCCAGTCGAAGTGATCGAAGATGCAGAACTCGTTGTGGCGGTCGGAAGGGAATACGAAGGCGCTGTAAATGAAACCATTGATCCGAAACCGGAACCTTGGCCGGCGACGATGCCTTCGGCCATGTAGAAATATTGAGTACCGGGAGTAACGGCGAGCGGAGCAGAAAACGTACCGTTCGTCGCGTTGATCGTTTGATGCGCAGTCGACTGCGTCATCGATTGATTAGTGCCATAAATGAACCAGACGTCGACAGCTGTTGCACCGCCATTCAGGATAAACGTACCGTTCATCGTAGCAGTGGTCTGAGTCAGATTTGTCGGGGAGTTGGTGACGATTGTCGGTCCGGCTGCGAAAGCAGCCGTGCCTCCAAGGAGGATTCCGGCGACAAAAACTGCTGATATAAGAAATTTTTTGATTGTGTTTTGCATAAAATTTGTTATTGATTAACAGGTTACTTATAGCATACTCAAAACTATTTGTCAATACTCTTGATTTGCTTCGCACCCTGCTACAGACGGAGACGACTGAAAAACCCTCCAATTACATAGAAAAAAGCGCCCTTTCGGACGCTTTTTTCATCTAACGCTTTGTATCTATAAGCCGAATTCTGTACCCACAGAAGTGGATGACAATCATTTATCTAGGCCGGCGATTACTCGACGGCTCAAGCGGCACAAAGTTCCTTGATTACTCTCGGAACAGTACGGCCTTGCACAGCAGTAAGGGTTTAGCCGTTTCACCCGTATGTTTCCATACGATTACTCCTTCCGCCAACTGGCGGAGGAGCTCCTTTCCTTTCGGATCGGACGTCACTGCTCGCACCTCACGGATTGCTCCGGACGGGGATTACCCGCTACCATTCTGCCTTGATTTCTCAATGCCTGTGTTCGGACTTTCCTCATCCCTCACACGGGGCGTAAATTTGGTGTACATAAGCAACTTATACACCGTGTGAGGGACGCAATTGCCCAATACAAAGCTCATGCATTGTACTATAGGATTTTCTGTAAGTAAAGACGGCGGCAATCCGTCAGACAGTATAAGGCTCGATCTATAGCATCTAAACCTTGACTTACTGTCAATTCTATGCTATTGTCAGAGCAAATTGAAAAACAAAAATTAATTAACCAATCAAACAAAAATTAACGAACATGAACAACAAATTATTCACTTCAATCCTGTCGCTTATCGCGATATTTACTTTCACGGCTAACGCACAAAGCGTGCACTGGTATCACGTTCCCACCGGTGGACAATTGGTATCTTACGACACTGCTCAACTTATTATTCCACCCTATGATTCAGCAATCCTGAAACTGGGCTGGGGAATCAGCGCCGGCAGCCAGCCGTTTATGCCCGTTGCCAATCAGCATTCGTTTATGAATGCCACTGCTGTGCCGGATACCATACTGGTGACGGATGTTGTTTCGTACCTGATACAAGGTACGTACTACGACCGATACAAGGCATGGTTCATCGACACGCTTGGCGCCACTGTTGCAATAGATTCTACATTTCCGCTTGCGGTGAATGTCGATACTATTCATGTGATACCAAGTATTGCCACACAAACACCCGTGAGTGCGAATGGCGGAGGAATTATTCCGTATACTGCCAATCCCGGCAATACGACGGCGACCATCAGTGTGTATGTTGTTCCGAATTCCACTACATTTACTTGGGCAACCAGTTATTTCTGGACTTCGTGGCCTATCAACACTCCGGTAACCTCCAGCTACGTGCTTACGAATTGCGTACTCAACAATCACCCAGTCGCATACCGATTCATCATCACCAACGATGCCGGCTCGGATACATCCGTAGCAGATTATGTTATCGCGCAGCAAGTGAACAATCCGCAAATCACGAACAACATAGACAATATCGTGATTGGCAGCGATTCGGTTCGCATATGGCGTACAATTCTGCCCAATGGTATGACAACCACCTACAAGGAAGCGCTCTACAACAATGCAGGAGTATTCCTCTCGTATTCGACACCCATCTCGCTTTCTGGTTTTAATCCAGTACAAGTATCGGCGGCGTTCCATTCATTGAACAGTGCTACGAATTATTCACTGAAAGGATTCATTACTGCCGGTGCGTTTCAGGATTCAACGACTGCACATCTGTTTACGACATGGTCGGCGCCGGTAGCGCTAGCTACGATGATTGATACGACGTATACGGTTACGGACATAGATGAGTTTTTCGGTCTGATGATTACCAGCCAGGTGAGTGGATACTATCAATTGGAAATTGCGAACGTTGGTGATCCGACATTCGCACAACCGATACAAGTAACCATGCTGACTGCATTTCAGGCAGGTATTACGTATCCATCAGTAACCGTTGGACAGTTGGCGAACAGCCAATATTTCCAGAACGCAACTCATTATCTGGTACGTGTATTTTCATATAATGCCAATAATGAATGGGGATATTCTCCGGCAGTGAATTTCTTGTTCAGTCCTCCAAACGCGGTCATCAACTCATTCTCTGTATCACCATCAACGATACCGCATGGAACGAACTCGATGCTGCACTGGAATGTGACAAATGCCACGAACATCACTATCTCAGGCATCGGCACGGTGACGTCGCTCGATAGCGTATCGACCGGAATTTTGAATCAGACGACTACATTCACACTGAGTGCCATCGGCTGGAGCGGAATGACGACGACGCAGTCAGTGACCGTGACCGTAACCAATGCATCTGATGTACGTACGCTCGATCACCAAAATGATTTCAGCGTATATCCCAATCTGATTGTGAATGATGCAGTTATTGTGTGTCAGAAATGGCAGAACAATCTCTACATGATGTACGATATCAGCGGACATCTGGTGCAGACGATTCCGGCGACCAGTGAAGAAACTATTTTTTCCAAAGGCTCACTGCCTGCGGGAGAATACTTCATGAGTTGTGCAGGCATAATACGGCGAATCGTTATACAATAATTTTTCTTTCCACTATCACAGGTTTACAACAGGACTTTCAGCAATGAAGTCCTGTTTTTTATTTGTGTGGATAACGCCAAGGCGTCGCCTTGGCGTTATCCACAGGTTGCGGGGCAGGGTTCTTGACAAAACGAAGGATTCTGTTATACTCAAAATGTGAGTAAAAACCTCTAATATCTATTAGAAGCAAATGCATAGCATAGAGCGCCCTTCGGGGCGTTTTGTGTTTGTATGCATCCATACTATACTTAGCTCGTAGTGTACTCTCGCTCGTGTATCGGGTGAGAGCGACTGCACTCACATATGCATTTGTGTTGGAGTTTAGCACTCGCTCTCACTCGCAACATGACGTGGGTCTAGAGAAACTGCCGCGACGAAAGTCGCGGCAGTTTCTGCGTTAGCCCCAAATCCGCACAAAAAATATTTGTACAAGAATTTTGTTTTCAGAATCGCGGCACGTCTCGTTACCATATGTTCATTGAAAAAATATTTTATAAATTTATTCTGCCGCTCGGACTCACTTCAAACAAAATTCTTGTACAAATATTTTTTTGCGCGAATAAAAAAGTTATCCACAGTTTTTCGTGAAATTTTATTGCACATGCGTGCGAAGTGTACGATAATAATTACAGGAGCGCAGATTAATTATCACAAATTATTTTCGACAAAATTTTTTGTGAGGTCGTAATCAGCGCAACAACTTATCAGTAAATTTTTCACACTACTATGGCAGCAAAGAAAAAGGCTAAGAAGGCAGCTCCTAAGAAAAAGGCAGCTAAGAAAAAGAAGATCTAACTGTTCTTCCCACTTACAAAGATCCACCCCGAGAGGGGTGGGCTTTTGTTTATAGTCAGTCTCGATACTATCCCATAGGTCTGACCTATGGGATATTTGACAGATTAGATTAAAATGCTATAATGCAAGTAACATATTCTTTGATAGCTAACTTGCAGTGGTCGCAGCCAAAAGCCCCTTGATTTCAATCGGGATTTCTGGCTACGACCACACTTGGATGGTTATAGTTCTGCTCCGGATGAGGAGAAAATCAAAAACCATAATCAAATGGAAAAACAATTTGCCATGGCCGACCTGACCGGCGGCCAACTTAATGCCATCGTCAAAAAACTCCGCCAACAAGGCGGCACAGACGGTGTTGAAAAATTCTTACGCGGCGAACTCTCAGTTGCTGAGCCGACGCGGAAATGGCGTTACCACGCAGGAATCATTTATTTCACCCTCGTGTCTGACGGCACGACCGGCGCCGAATGGATTACCCGCTTGGAGAAAAAGGGATACCACCTTAGCTCCTATGCAAAAAACGTACTTCTCTCAGATGATTTCAAACCGACCAAAGACGTCGTGTATGAAATCGCTGTATTGACCGGAGGCATGTGGAATGACAATGACCGAATTACCAAAAACATTCGTGCCGAAGCAGACAAGAGAAATCTTGAAAAGCCGAACGCAGAAGCTGGTTGCCTGATTCGCGATACATTTACCGATGAAGAGATTGAAGCTATGGGATTGATGTGGATAGTTACCATGCATGAACCGATTAAAGATGCCGATGGCGGTCCGAGCTTGCTTGGCACGGACCGCAGCGGTGGTGGCGGCTGGCTCGACGCGTACTATGGCAGGCCTGACAGCGAGTGGGGCCGTGCTAATGGGTTTGCGTTTGCCGTTTCGCAAGTTAGTTCTTCGCCTTCAGTTACTCAGGAATAAATTCCTTTGTAACTTAGTTTTTAGCCCTTGTTCCGATTAATTTGGAACAAGGGCTAATTTTTTTTTCATAAAAATGTATACTTAGTCTCGGTAGTAGGTGAATATGCCGGCAGTTACGGCTTCCGGCTGCTGAAACCAGTATCCATGCATCGAGAATGCCTGCGACTCAAATTTCAGGCAGAGTGATACATGCAGAAACTTCAAAAATGAAGATACTTGGTGCGAGGGATTATGGCATTCTCATGCCGAATACACTACAGTTTTGAGAGTACTCAAAGAACAGTGGTACAGACGATTTCTCGTACATGCCGATGGCGATCCGAACTTGCTTAGCACGAACCGCAACGATGATGGCAGCTGGCTCAACGCGTACAATGACAGGCCTGACAACAAGTGGAACCGTGCTAATGGGTTTGCGTTTGCCGTTTCGCAACTCTTTTCATTTCTCTCCTGTCTTCACAGGGGAGTTTTGCTTTGTGAGCTGGCCATTCCAACCGCCGAGCATCTTACCGATCTCTTCGAGTACTACCGATATCGTGACGTATTTCTTATCATCGAGCGACTTGGTCTCCCAGAGAATCATGAGCAATATCTTTGCCGTATCGAGCTTTCGGATGGCGAGGCGTACCCACGGCTGTTTCTCTGTCCGGTCGAGAAATGTTGCGACGGCAACTGCCTCGATCAGTTCGACGAAGAGCGCGTCAATCTTCTGGCCGATCGTGTATCGATGGGTTTTGGGAAGCGTTTGATGATAGCTGTGCCAGAGGATATAGGCTGATTTTATCTTTTGCAGGACTGGCAAAAGCGCTCGGGGGGGGGGTATTCTCTAATGTATGGGGCGCGCCCGATGTATTCATACCTACGAGCATATCATTTCCCTTGAAAATCTTCTCCTTGCGTGGAGGGAATTCGTGTCGGGTAAAAAGATGCGCAAAGACGTGCTGGAGTTCGAGAGAAATCTGATGACGAATATCTTGTCGCTTCATACTGAACTCATGATGAAAACATACGCACATGGCGAGTATCAGGCATTCAACATCTCCGATCCGAAGCCGCGCAATATCCACAAAGCATCTGTGCGAGACCGGCTGGTGCATCATGCGCTGTACCGCATACTCTATCCGTTCTTCGATCGGACATTCATTGCCGATTCGTATTCGTGCCGGATCAACAAGGGGACTCACCGCGCAATGGAACGATTCCAAGAATTTTCTTCAAAAGTCTCGAAGAATAATACTCGTACAGTCTGGGTGCTCAAGTGCGACATCCGAAAATTTTTTGCGAATATTGATCATACTATCCTGAAAGAAGTTTTAAAGAGATATATCACAGACTCGGACATTCTCAATTTGTTCGGGAACATCATTGAGAGCTTCGATTCAACGTCAGCCATGGCTGATATGAGAAAAGGGCTTCCGCTCGGTAATCTGACCAGCCAGCTTCTGGTGAATATCTATATGAATGAATTTGATCAGTTCGTAAAGCACAAACTGAAAGTGAAATATTATATCCGCTATGCTGATGATTTCGTGTTTTTGTCCGATGATAGAAACTATCTCGAAGAATTATTGCCGGCGATTTCCGATTTTCTGGAGATGAAACTAAAACTATCACTGCACCCCGACAAAGTATTCATAAAAACTCTGGCTTCGGGGGTGGATTTCCTTGGCTGGGTGCAGTTCCCAAAGCATCGGGTGCTCCGAACGGCGACAAAGAGAAAAATGCTCCGCAAGCTCAGCGTCAATCCCAAGCCGGAAACTATTGCCTCGTATCGCGGACTGCTGTCTCATGGCAATGGGTGGAAATTGAGCAAGCATATTTCTATGCTATAATCGACAAGTATTTCCTAATATATATGTCATTATTTACGAAAATCATGGGGGATTCGGGTACTCGTTTCCAGAAATCCGCCCAGCCGATAGTCAGACAAATCAACGCGCTCGAAGATGAAATCCGCGCGCTTTCTGATGCGAATTTTCCTGAAGAAACTCAGAAGCTCAAAGAAAAGATCTCCGCAGGCGAAACACTCGACGCAGTGTTGCCGCGCGCATTCGCGCTGGTGCGCGAAGCGGCGCGCCGTACGCTCGGCCAGCGTCATTATGATGTGCAGCTCATCGGCGGCATGGTGCTGCACTCCGGCAAGATTGCCGAAATGCGCACCGGTGAAGGCAAGACGCTCGTCGCGACATTGCCGTGTTATCTCAATGCGCTGACCGGTGCGGGTGTGCACGTCGTGACGGTCAACGACTACCTCGCACGCCGCGATGCGGTGTGGATGGGACAGGTGTACAGTTTTCTTGGACTCTCCGTGGGTGTCGTCAACTCTCAGAACACTTCATATGTCTACGATCCCGCACATACCGATGCCGACACGGCGCGCGACGAAGTTGCAGCGTACAAAGTCGTCTACGAATTTCTCAAACCCGCATCTCGCCGTGATGCCTATGCCACCGACATCACATACGGTACGAACAATGAGTTTGGTTTCGATTATCTCCGCGATAATCTGGCTCCAACCAAAGATCATCTGACCCAGCGCGGCCATGTCTATGCAATCGTCGACGAAATAGACTCGATTCTCATCGACGAAGCTCGCACGCCGCTCATCATCTCAAGCGAATCCGGAGATTCGGAGGATTTCTACGTCCAGTTCGCCCAGATCGCTCGCCAGCTTCGCAAAGAAGACGACTATACTGTCGATGAGAAACTCAAGGCAATTTCGCTGACGGATATGGGAATTACCAAAGCCGAGTCGCTGCTTCATATAGACAATATATATACGGAGAAGGGTATTAAATACGTGCATCACCTTGAGACGGCAGTTCGTGCCGAGGCATTGTTTACGAAAGACAAAGACTATGTCGTCCAAGCAGAAGAAATCATCATCGTTGATCCGTTTACGGGACGCCTCCAGCCAGGGCGCCGTTGGAGCGAAGGCTTGCATCAGGCGATTGAGGCGAAGGAAGGCGTGAAAATCCAGAAAGAAACGCGAGCCGTGGCATCAATTACGTTCCAGAATTACTTCCGCTTCTATACGAAACTCTCCGGTATGACGGGAACGGCTTCGACATCGAAGGAAGAATTTTACAAAGTCTATGGCCTCGACGTCATCACGATTCCAACGCATCGCGAGATCAAACGTATCGACGGAAACGATCTGATTTATCAGAGTGAGAAGGGGAAGTGGCAAGCGATTGCGCGCAAAGTTAAAGAACTTCAGACGCGCGGCCAGCCCGTACTCATCGGTACCGTCTCAATCGAGAAAAACGAATTACTTTCGGCATACCTGACCAATGAAGGCGTGCGACATACTATACTGAACGCGA
>CALRCI010000017.1 GCA_943354525.1 Candidatus Nomurabacteria bacterium
ACTTGTCGGATTCTTCCAAGGCAATCCCACTCGCATCACCGGTGATGGTATACGCACTGTACAAGTATTGATCGATGAACGGAATAAAAATCGCCCAGAAAAAATTTCTGAAGTTTCTATTTCAGATGATCTGGTCGCCTTCATCGGACGCGCGGGATACACGCTTGAAAGTGTTTTGCCGCATGACGTCACACTCGATCTCACCGCGAAGACCGGACGCTTCTACGGCGGCTACACTCGCGAAATGCTGCCGGACATCCATCCGAAATTGCACGCGATTCTCGAGCGTGCCGGTGAAATCGTGCAGGCCTCAATCGTCGGCTTCGATCTCATCATCGGTGATCCGACTGCCGATCCCGACACACAAGTCTGGGGAATCATCGAATGCAATTCCCTGCCCTTCATCGATCTGCACTACTATGCCTACGAAGGCACGCCGATAAACATCGCCAAATATATTTGGGATTTGTGGGAAAAAAAATATCCGAGAAAGTAATTTTGCGGAGGCGGTGAGATTCGAACTCACGGTTCCTTGCGGAACGACGGTTTAGTAAACCGTTGATTTAAACCACTCATCCACGCCTCCTTCGTTTCACTCAGTCGGCGTGTATTCGTGTCCTCTCGGACCCTTCCCTCAAGCTGTGCCTCAGCACATCGCTTGTTGGTCAAATGACCAAACGGATGAAATATGAAGCAGTTCATATTTCATATCCACGCCTCCAGTCGTATCACTATACCATATGGATTTTATTTTAAAATCTGGCGAATTATGCTAATCTCATAAGGTAAATTAAACGAAGTCACGGAGCCGTGTCTGAGTGGTCTAAGGTACCTCTTTGCTAAAGAGGCAGGGGCTTTAAAACCCCTCGATGGTTCGAATCCATCCGGCTCCGCAGTGATAAATACGCAAATTTGCGTATTTTTTAATTTTTTTGATATTGCGGTAAACAACCCTAAAAACCGCAAAAAAAAAAAAATTCATCTAAAACAAAAAAAACTAACTATGAAAAAACTGATTCTCATTTCTCTGCTCTGGCTGGGAGTTGCTGTGCCGTATGCTGTTTTGGCTCAAACTATTGCAACACAAGACCTTGAAGGTGGCGTAGTGTCCGGCCAATCTAATATCACTGACGGCGAACCAACGTATGCGGCAACGGCAAATGATTCCATCATGGTTATCGGCAATAATAATGCCTACACTCTGAACTGGGATTATGATTCATCGCTCACACACTCTCAATCTGCCGGTTCCGGAAGCAACGGATTCTACTACACGGGCAACCATGGCACCGGGCATCTCACGCTCGCATTTCAAATTGAATTATTGCGACTGGGGCATATTCCCACATTGGTAGCAAATGATGGACAAGGAGCGCGACCAATGAGTACGTTCTTACCGAATCCAAGCAATCATTTTGCCGTGAATACACAATACGGCAAGACACTCAATAAATTCCGCCATTGCGGTGGAATTAATATGATTCCAAATGTCCGTTTCTCGCTCTTTTTTCAAGGCGAAGGTGACGCAGTATATCCGCTCATAGCGCCATACCGAGGAAAATTAGAGTCACTGTACAATTCACTCCGCAGTGATTATCCGAACTTGCGATATGAAGTAGTTATTCAATGCCGTCCACCGGCAGTCATTGCCTACGATACGGGACATCGCGACATAGCAGAATCTCAAAGACAATTGATGCTCAGCCATCCGGATACCGTTATACTCGTGTCGTCAAACGGCGTTCCGGGATATAACGGCGTACATGGGGATAAAACATTTTATGATTCTCTCGGACATCTGGCCGCACAAATGCTTTGGGACCGGCGTTCGGGAAACAATTTCATAAAAATTCCCAACATCATATCCGTCGTTCGTATCTCAACTGATTCCATTGTATTCATCTACAATGTCAACGTAACTATCGATAGTATCGGTGCAGAGCCGAATCATATGGAACGGTACTTTACTTTCAACAACGGCTGGATGTGTTCGAAACTCCTGCTCAATTACAGGAATAACCCGAAACTGGTATGCGCAATCATTACTGGAGGGACGAACCCTCCAACGTTGGCAAGTTATCTTCCCGATGCATTATATCGAGACAGCGTGTATCACACTGGTAATATCTGGTCTAATGTTCCGTATACGGGACCGTACATCATGAGCACTGGCGGAGGATTTTATGGCAGAACTCAGGGGTATTATGGATATAGTTTCCACAATGTGGGAATAAATAACCAGGCCCCCGGAGCTGCGCTTCCGATAGACAACATGTCGTTCATTGCAACAGCGAATCTTGACGATGCCACCATAGAAATCAGGTGGAAATATTTATCAGGAGACGCTGAGCCGATTGAGAAGAGCACTGACGGAGAAAATTACACCGTCATCGGATATGCCGATGCTTCGAATCATTTGATAGATGCGCATCCGTCACCGGGCAATAATTATTATCGCTGCGGACACCAGACCGCACATATCTGGTGGGATGTGCCGATGCAGATATGTATATATCCGAATCCGACAAGCAATGATGCGCACGTCAGCAATGTAGATCTCGATGCAGAAATCGATATTCGAAACATCTACGGAATTCTCATCTTCCACGGAAATCTGAACAACGGAACAGTTTCCCTGCAACAATTCCCGAGTGGATGCTACCGAGCCACTGTTGGCGAGAGAAATTTTTCAATAGTTAAGCAGTAAATTCTTTCATTTCACAAATAAAAAAGCTCTCTGAATTCAGGGAGCTTTTTTCATTCTAAAATTTTAATTCAGCGGAGCTGCATCAGCCGGAGGAGTTTCTGCGTCAACTGGCGGCGGCGTATCAGACGGAGTGGCAGTATCTAGCGGAGGATCTGACACATCACCGGAATCATCGGCCGGTGGTGGACTGACTGCTCCGCTGCTGCCAGAGGAAGATACTGGCTGGTTCTGCAAGAGTTGCTGGAGCTGCGCTTCGTTGACACAGGTCGCGCCGACACAGAGCTGGTTAGTATGCACTTCGCCGACGAATATTTTCTGGAGGCCGTTCGCCGCACTGCCGAGATAGGCTGAGATGAGGGTAGCGAGCGAGCCGCTCGTGTTGCTATCGAGTGATGTGAGCGGGCGAATTTTCAAATCAAGTTCTTGGATCGCGCCAGCAAGCGGGACGACGAGCGAACCATAGTCAATGCCAAGATAATCATCATAAATCTTGTGAACTGAGTCAGGGAAAATCTGTTGGACTTCCTGCGCAATAAATCCTTCATGGGTCACCGTCATGTCATGTCCGGCAATGCTATTCCAGTTGAAAGTAACTGGACGGAGTTGCATGATGCGATCGAGATTACCGGAGAGAGTAGTGACATTCTGCTTGAGGCGCGCATCAGACGTACAGCTCGTCGTACCGGTACCGTCACCGATCGTACAGGTCGTACCTGAACCCGTAACCGTAACATTACCAGTCGAGGCGACATTGAATTTGGTCGAACCGCCAGCTTGGACATCAAAGAGGCGTTTTGTGCCGGAGCCCGTTGCCGTCTGTGTGACATTCACGAGAAGACCAGTGTAGCCTGCAGTACCTGATTGGTTGACGGTTGGCGTCAGCGCAATCATGTTTACCGTGCCGGAAGATTGTTTGTTCGCAGCGAGAAAATCGGCGACCGTCGTGAAGCTGTTTTGCGAGCTGCCGGATGACCCCGGATACGCAAGTTCGACGAGGATATCTCCGCCCGTACCCGTACCCGTACCTATGGCGCCGGCCAAAGAAAGAGTGGACGCCGAAGCACTAATATTCGAACTTCCCGATACGATGCCTGTGCCATGAATACGAAATGCGGCAAGCTCTCCCGCAGTTGCCTGCACTGCTCCATGGCCGAGATAGAGATCGTCATATGTCGCAGAAGTGAAGTTCGGGCTATCGCCGAATACGATTTGGTGATTGCCTTGAAGCGTCACACCATCACCGAAACCAATACTGCCTGTAACCCCAGTTGCAGCCGCTGCGCCGGCATTACTACCGATGATGATATTGTAGCTGCCTGTGGTAATTGATTTCGTCGAAAGACTGCTGCCGATGATATCGCCAATAAATATATTGCTGCCGCCGGTCGTTATATCAGGACCGGTAATGGCACCGATTAAAACATTTTGACTGCCACTGGTCAGCGCACCACCCGTCGGAGCAGCGCTGCTGAATGAGCCAAGTATCGTATTGTAATCTCCAGTCATTGCCGAGCGGCCTGAGCCTTGGCCGACGACTGTATTGTGCGTACCGGTACCGCCGCTTGCACCATTACCAATGACCGTATTGCCTCCTGAACCGCTTGCACCGCCGCTGGCACTCGCGCCCAGCAGTACGTTCTGCGTCCCCGCCACAGAAAGTATCGTCGTGCCGGAAATTTGATAGCCGCTGGAACTGCTCGTATTTACTGCACTTGAAAACGTCTTCGCACCGGCCCATGTCTGGGTGCCTGTCGAGACGAGACCGGGATTGGATGCATCGGCTGGGCCGAAGGTGAGCGTACCTGCAGAATAACTGGCGCCGTTTGAGATTGACGAGGCTGAGAATGTACCGATTGTTACCGGATCGGCAGTACAATTCGTATCACCGGGACTACAAGAAGGATCGAGTGTGGCACCCGCAGCGTAGGGAGACCCTGGCGGAGTAGCGAAGACATGGACGGCAGTTGCGAAGAAAGTGATAAAGAGCAACGAAAGAGCCAGAACTTTGTTGGCTTTGAGAATATGTTTTGCTTTGAACGCATAGAGATGTACACCCTTCATATACACTGAGTATAGCGCATTATGGGGCTTTCTTGTATGTACAAACTAGTGGAAAACTATCGGATGATTGCGCCGAAGACGCGGACTGTTTCTTGCTCAAGCTGCCGGTGCATGTCGTTGACTTCGGCATCGGTCAGGGTGCGGTCAAGTGAACGGTACGTGACGCGATAGGCATAGCTCTTCTTCCCTGATCCGAACTTCTCGGCATTTTCGTATTCATCGACAAGCGCGACTTCTTCGGCCAGATCTCCAGCAACATCACGCACGAGATCGAAATAATCGTTGGGTGTAAATGACGCTGCATCGACGAGGAACGAAATATCACGGACGACGGGAGGATATTTGCTGACTTCTTTGAATTTATTTCCGAGGGTGAGCTGCTTGATGACGCGTTCATCGGTGCTCCAGAGCAAGCGAATATCGGGAAGTTCCATGGAAATAATTGCGAGACGCTCCAATCCGAAGCCGAACGCCCAGCCGTTGTAGCCTTCAACACCGAAATTCTTGAGCACGTCTTTGCGCGGCATGCCGCCGCCGAGAATTTCCACCCATTGGCCGTCAATTTCCACTTCCACTTGCAATGAGGGATCGGTGTATGGGAAGACGTCGTCTAGAAAACGATACTTTGTATCCATCCCGAACAATCCGATGATGATTTGGTGCAGTGCATCTTTGAGCGCATCGAGCGGGAGAATTCCCTTCTCGTCCGGTACGAGATAGAGTCCGCCGAACTGATGGAAAATATTCATGTGCCGGCGATCGATCTCGTCCTTGCGATAGACTTTGCCGTAGCAGAGCACGCCAAAAGATTCTTTGGCGGCGAGACGCGCCTTGATTTCAGGAAGTTGCAAATAGTAGTACCACATCGTCGTGTCTTGTGTACGGAGAATGTGGTCGGCATCGACGTAGTATGTGTCTGATGCGCGGCGAGCCGGATGATCGGCGGCAAAATTGAATTCGTCGAATGCGACCTTCGTCGAAATGATTTCCGGAATGGTGACGCTATCAAAATCTCGGAGAATTGGAATCGCACGAGCTTTCTCGACAAGTGCAGAGAGTGGCGAGTCTGGCGTGCGCGACAGATCAGGCATGGCCAAGAAGCGCTTCATACGCATCGCCTCGGCGTCCGTCCGGGATTCAAGAACTTCCCGGAGAGCATGTTCTTCCGTTGTGTCGATGCGGATGTCTGCCATATGTGCGGATTATAACCGAAACTAGGCCCTCCCGCCAGTCAGATCGCTCGAGAGAAGCTCATACGCGGCCATGTTGACGGCATCCACCAGCCGATATATAGTGACAAAAACTTCTATAGCTATGAAAATAATTCTCACGCCCGAAGTCATTGAAGCCCTTGGCGCACATAATCGCGCATTGGCTCAGAAAGGCGATCGGTTGCTTTGGGCAGAGAGTCATCTCCTGCCGGTAACGGACCCCGGAATGCCGATTACGGATAAGACCTTGCTGGCCTATGCTCAGACGAACGAGCGGCTTGCATATGTTTTTCCGAGAATATTGGAACGGTATGGGCTAATGACACCGAGGCATCGGGATCTTTCAAAACACGCCAAGGCCGATATCGTCGAAGCATTGCTCGCGGCAACAGTGAAACTGCAACCGGAAATATTCCGCGCGATACTTCACGAAATAATGCCGGTGCGCGATCCCGCGTCGCTTGCGAATTTCAAATCGAAGGCGCGAGAGTGGTCGGCAGCAATCCGAAAGAAGATACAGAAAAGGAACGAACGTCGTACGGCCGAAGCAAAGAAGTCGGCACGATTTACGATTGACACCGTTCCTCAATATAAAAGCGTGCTTCCGCCACGGATGGTTCGCAAAGCGAATCAATGCGCCGTGCGAGAAAACATCGCTCCCGTCAAAAAAATAAGAATGTCCGCGACCGAAAGTGTTCTTCCCGATCACATCCGAGCGCATGCCGGCATTCGGATTTTCGTAGACGGCTATGATTAATCAGCAATGAATACTCCGAGATATCGGGGTATTTTTATTTTACCGAACGGTAGTGTACGATAAGAGCATATGAAAAAAACTCGTCGAATGCTCATCATCCTTCTCGTCATATTCGTCGCCACGGCGTTCTATCTCGGCTGGCTCGACAATGGACCGTCGCTCAATTTCTGGCCATTTATAAAATAGAGACCTGGTGGAGCTCTGTCCACCAGGTCGTTGAATTTTTAGTATTCTGATTCGCATTCATCTTTTTCTCTGGGCCTGAACATCTGACGTCATGCTCGCGAATGCGCCGGCGGCAATGATATTGACGAGAGCGAATTGCAGGATCCAAAACTGATTTTCATTCTTCAATTCAAAGCCAATGCCAAAAATAGTGAAACAGAGGCTGATAAGAACGCAAAATCCGATATATTCGGCATCACTCATCCTGGATGCATGAGGCCGGGCATTGAACGCAACACAGGATATGGCCGGCACACAGGAAAAATTTACCATCTGAGTGAACCATGCCTGAGATATGCCGTCTTCTGAGATAAACGGTGCGAAAAAAGCGCCGCAGGCAACAAGGACTGAGAGCGTAATAAAGATTGTTTTCATGGGGAAATATTTCCTCCACTGTATATCTCTCTTCTATTTACGTCAACGGCTCTCCGCCATCCGGCAATAGTCGCAATCGTCTTTGCCGCAGCCATTGCCCGCGAATGCGAAATTACGGATTTCATCGGCGACACGAAGGATCGTTTTCTTGAGTTCTTCCACTTCTTCGTCGGCAATGATAAATTCTTCGCGCTTGTATTTGCCGGAATCATTCGGCTCGAGGAAATTAATTTCTCCGGACGCCATCGGCATTGAACCATCTTTGTACAGTGACAATAAAAGTTTGTAGAACGTGAGCTGGCGATAATAACCTCCGTTGGAATCTTTTGTACCGCCCATGATGTGATTTCGTGACTTCGGCGTACCGGTCTTGTAATCGACGACGTGCACTCTCCCTGTTGTGCCGCCATCGACACGATCAAGTTTGCCGTTGATGAGAATTCCGTCTTCAAGTTCGAGTTTGTGAATCGTAAACTCCGGAAGCGCATCGTCACTGATGCGTTCTTTGTTCTCGGCAAGCCAGCCAGTGAGCGCTTCCGTACCGCGTTTCAGATATTCGTCCGTCTCACGTTTCGGAATCGGCTGACGATAGAGCGCTTCTTCAAATGCAGCGAGGAGATACGAATCGGTCACATCTTCGTCTTTACGACGAAGGACATAGCGTTCGATGGCCTTGTGCATCGCGCTTCCGTAAAAAAGATGTGGCTCGCGGGCTTCAGGTAGACGAATGAGATTGCGATAGAAATATTTCCATGGGCAGTCGAGATAATTGTTGAGCGCAGTCGCTGAGAGGCCTTCTTCATCAAAGAGTTCGGCAATAAATTTCTGATCGATTTCTTCGCCGAGAATATTCTGAGCTGGTTTTGTTTCAGCAAACAGTTTCGGTGCAAGCTTCTCGTACTCCCCTTCTATCGCTGACACATCTGGTTTGAAGAGAAGTTTCTCGTCGATTTCAGCTACGAATCTCGATGGTGCGCGTTCGCGTTCGCTGTCATCTCTGTCAGCACTCGTAATCGTGATAGATTCCTTCGCTCGCGTCAGCGCGACATAGAATAGTCGTCTTTCATCGGAATCGCCTTCATCTTTCGTCTCAGAACCTGAAGATGTTTTGAAGAAAATCTCCGGCAATAGCGGCATCTTTTCAATCTTGCGTCGGCCACCCCAGATGCCATCCATGGCGTGGACGATGAAGACGTGATCAAATTCGAGGCCTTTGGCGCCGTGGGCCGTCATGAGCCGGACAAAGCCGTCTTTGCGGGCACGAGTGCGTTTCGAGGCGAGGCCGTGACGCTCCATGGTTTCAATCTTCGCGAAGAGATCATGGAGATTCGCATTCACGATTGCCTCGCAGGTTTCTTCGATGATTTTCACGAATGCGCGAATGGCTGAGAAGCGTACGAGAACCTTCGTCGAATCAGTTGCTCTTTTCAATATTCCCGATTCTTTCATGACGGCTTCGACAAGCGTACAGAGATCTGTCTCCTGGCTCATCTCATGCATGCGATTGAGAAATTGCGCGAAAGATTTCGCCGTTTGCGGATTCGCAACTTTGGCTCGACTGAGAAGTTCATCATTCGCGAGAACATCCCAAATACCAAATCCTTCACGCCAGTTCTCGTGCGCAAATCGCGTAATACGAGCCGCGTCGATAGCTGAAATTCCTGACGTCGGTAGCATGATAGCCTCGGCAAGCGGAGCATCGAGTCCGAATTCGTGGACTGCACGGAGAATGACGACCGTCGCACGGACATCTGGTTCACGGAACAAATCTTCCTTGCCTTCGACACGATGCGGCACGCCCATGCGCGTGAGCATGGCACTCATCTTGCCGGCATATTTATTGTCGCGGTAGATGACGGCAATTTCTTCTGGTTTCGCACCTCCGCCAGCTGGCGGAGCAATCAAGTCTTTGATTTTCTTGGCCACGAAATAGCGTTCAAGTTCAGTCGTTGGAAGAGTTGCCAATGAAATTGTTTCCTTTTCTTTGGTCTTCTTGTTTGCCGTTAGCGTTCCCCCACCGAGCAGTCCGCCGGCTGCTTCGAGAATGGCACCGTGCGAGCGATAGTTTTCGGAAAGCTGTACGAGTTTCGCAGCATGATATTTGTCTTTGAAATATTTGAAGTTATCGAGCGACGCGCCTTGGAATCGGAAGATGGCTTGCTTCTCATCGCCCACGACGAAGAGATTCGGATTTTCATGGAAACTCATCAGTGTCTCGATGACGGCATTCTGTGCATTGTTCGTGTCCTGATGTTCATCCACGAGTACGTACTGATATTCTTCCTGCAGTCGAATTCGTAAATCTGCATCACTCTTAATCGCACGCAATACTTCCACGATCATGTCGTCGAAGTCATAGCGCTTTGTTTTTGATAACCTCTTTTCGTATTCGGCATAAATCGCGGCGAGATCACGATTCTTGTCGACAATTTTCCCGTCTTCATTGTCAGTATCGGCAACTATTTTTGTGAAATGTTCGGGTAGGACACCTTCGCGTTTGATATCTGAAATAGCCTTGGCAAGGTCTTTGGTATACGCATTGACCGAACCGTTACGGCGTAGGAGCGGCAAGTCGAGGTCGTCCATGATGGTATCGAGAAGCTGTATTTTCTCGGCATCGCCGATTGCGCGCGCGCCGATAATTTCGGGAAATGATTCACTGTACGTGTCGATAATTTCCTGACACCACGAGTGAAATGTCGAAAGTCGCACGCGATATGCGGCAGAGCCGATGAGATCACTCAAACGCCGGCGCATGTTGGTCGCCGCAGCATCAGTAAATGTCAGCGCGAGAATTTGTTCTGGCGCCGTATCAGTTTTCTCTAGGATATTAGCAATGCGAAGTGTGAGAACTTGGGTCTTCCCTGTACCCGGTCAGGCTACGACCATCACTGGTCCTTCAATAGTATCTACCGCCTCGCGTTGCGCGGGATTGAGTTTGCGATATGCATCTTCAAATGCAGATTTGGTCATGCAGTTTTATTTTTTGGAGAAAACGCTTCTTTGAGATCTTCTGCAAAGACACGGACATACGGCATAAATGTTTCGGAAACATAGAAAACTCTCTCTGGCATACGCTTTTCATCGTATTTTCTGGGTTGATCCATTTCATCATAAAAATCATCGTTGCGTTTTTCGATGTAGGCATCTGCATGTGTGTGACCTTGGGCGTGCAGTGTATCCGCAGTCAGTTCATGAATCTTCAAAATACGCGCAATTGCGTGACCCTTCAGACGATTTTCTACGAGAATGGCATACAATCTCTTCACTTCGTCAGAATGATCTGCTTCAGTATGAAACATATCTTCCCAATCGCCACGACGTTTGTTTTCATCAATTTTATTTGGAGGTGGTTCACCATCCTTGAATGTATCTACAATCATGGGCGCACGTAGATATCTTCGTATATATTCAATGTCAATTTCAGTAAACCCTGCTTGAGAGAGATCCGCTGGAATTGTTGATGCTGTAATATCAAGTGAATATGAAAGCTTTACATCGCTAATCGATGGCGGCATAACTTCTTTGATGACATTCGGGAACTTACTCTTGATGAGTTCCAGATCTTTACTCAAATTTGCTAGGAATTGAACCGGATTTTCCTCAGTTTTTTCGATAGTTTTAGGAAGACCATTCATATCTTCAGGTGGTTTCAGATTCATAATGAACTCATAATACCATGTTCGTAGATTTTGGCGATACGGCCTTTTTCAGGTACACTGACCCTATGCAGAAACCGGAATTAGCAGAAAAAATAGGGTCTCTCGTGGCTGAGTTGCATGAGATTGGCAAACAGTCCCTCGCGATGGATATTGAGAAACACGCCAGTAAAACCGTCCTCGAATACTCACAGGAGTTGTGGCAGTATCGAAGTGACGTAGAGATTGAACCAGCGCTTATTGCTGGTCTCACAAAAGAATTCGAGCGAATTGGCATACGTTCTGAAAACGCAACCCGAGCAATTGAATCGTTCCGAACGTATCGTACAATTCAAACAGCTCCCCACCTCGGCCTTACCGAAAGCGCGCGTATGCTCACTGTAAATTGGCTGTCATCACGCGGATTGCCGGATGATGCATACTATCTCGTCGGCATGTTTTCCGGCGTTCCATTTTCGAATCTCACCCGACCGGGAGCAATTAACTGGGGAGTGCGCTCACGGAATAACGTTACTGATGAGTTACAAGAGTCCGGTGAATCAGATAATCGACTGTCTCTCTTCCCCAGCACGATGCAAGATGCGCTCGTCTATCAGAGTACGATTCCACAAAAGTTCTGTGAACGATACAGTAAACTCACTTCCCCACTCCGAGATGTGTTGGAAATTCCGATTGAAGGCGAATCGTATACGCGCTACGCTACACGCAACTGCGCAACTATTGAGAAAACAATTCTTAATGTTTCGCACGCAGTGTATTTCGATATCAACGAAGTTATCAAAACATATCTGGAAACAGTTTTGGCTGACGAGAACCATCTCATCTAAAAAATATGT
>CALRCI010000018.1 GCA_943354525.1 Candidatus Nomurabacteria bacterium
ATCGCGGTACGATTTATTTCACACGCAAAGATGGTTCGCTCGTCCCTGCAGCGACACTTTCATCCGGCTACAAAATCGCCATAGTACCGAAGAAGATCATTGATCCAGAAGCGATCTATACGGCGCTTGCCGATGTCATCGATATGGATCTGACACATGGTGAATTCATTGCTCGTGCGAATAAATCAGGCGATCCATATGAAGAAATTGCTACCCATGTGAGCAAAGAGCTTGCCGACCAGATCTCGGCACTCAAACTCGCGCCGGTGTCTGTCTACCAGCAGAAGTGGCGATTCTATCCGGGTAATTCGCTGGCTGCGCGGACGATCGGTTTTGTCGCGTATCAAGGCAATACGCTCTCCGGCCGATATGGCATCGAGCGCATGTACAATGACGTCCTCAATCATGCCGACGATGCATCCGGCAAAAATCTTTTCGCGCAAATATTTTCTGATGTGAAGAGCACGGTCTTCCAGAGTTCGGGTTTGCAAGGCGATGTCGTAACCACGCTCGAACCCACGGCCGAACAATATTTAGAGAAAACACTCCAAGGCGTTTCCGATACATGGCATCCGGATGTCGTGGGCGGCATCGTCATCAATCCGAAGACGGGTGAGATTCTCGCCATGAATGCTCTGCCGGATTTCGATCTCAATTCGTTTGGTGATGTGCGTGATCCCGCGCAGTTTGCCAATCCAATGGTCGAGCATGTGTACGAGCTCGGTTCGGTGGTGAAGACGCTCACCTTTGCGGCAGGCCTCGATGCCGGAGTCATCACGCCGCAGACGACGTACAATGACACTGGCTATATCATTCTCAACAACAAGCGCATCAACAACGACGACAAACTCGATCGCGGTACGACGACGATGCAGCAAGTGCTCAATATGTCGCTGAACACTGGCGCGATTTTCGTCCAGCAAAAACTGGGCGATGATGCATTCCGCACCTATATGTACAAATTCGGTCTCAATGAAAAGTCGGGCATCGACATGCCAAATGAAGCCCGCGATCTCGTCGGCAATCTCACCAGTCCGCGAGATGTCGAGTACGCGACCGCATCGTTTGGACAGGGTATCGCACTCTCGCCAGTCTCAGCCGTTCGCGCCTTCTCCGTCATTGCCAATGGTGGGACGCTTATCACTCCTCATCTCGCGAAGGAAATCCGCTATCCCGATGGCACAGCCAAGGAACTGACCTATCCGACCAAAGACACTGGTCTCTCGTCGGCGGCACTTCTCACGCTTGCTCGCATGATGACCAATAGCGTAGATACATCGCTCCTCGGCGGCAGTGCCAAACTCGACCATTACAGCGTGGCGGCGAAGACCGGTACGGCTCAAATTGCGAAAGACGACGGCAGCGGGTATTATGAGGACCGGTACTTGCACTCGATCTATGGTTTCTTCCCGTCATACGATCCGCAGTTCCTCGTACTACTCTTCCAGGTCAATCCGAAGAGTTCGGGCTTCTCGGCGTCGACACTTGGTAAGCCCTTGCTCTCGCTCGCCAACCAATTGCTCGTCTATTACAACGTACCGCCTGACCGCTAATGCAAAATCATTTCAAAAAAATCATTACGACACTCATCACGCTCGAAGCACGGCTCGTACAGAAACGATATTACCCGACCGTCGTGGCTGTGACGGGAAGTATCGGCAAGACGTCTACGAAGGATGGATTGTTTACAATGCTGACCGAATTCGTGCATGTGAGAAAAAGCCAGAAAAGTTTCAACTCCGACACAGGCGTACCGCTTTCAATTCTCGGCTTGCCAAATGCATGGACGAATCCGGTGCTCTGGGTTTGGAATCTCATACGCGGAGCAAGTCAAATCATCTACACGCAGTATCCGAAATGGCTCGTGCTTGAAGTCGGTGCGGACAAGCCGAATGATATCCGCGATGTGGCGAAGTGGCTCAAACCAAATATCGTCGTGATCACGAAGTTTCCGGAAATCATGGCGCACATCGAATTTTTCGAATCACGCGATGCCGTGATCAACGAGAAAGCGTCGCTCGCCGAAGCTCTGTCAAAAGACGGCTTGCTCATTCTCAACGCCGATGATGCTGACGTGCTCGCACTTCGCAATCGCGTACTTTGTCGCACACTGACGTATGGCGTTTCAAAAGAAGCCACGGTGCGGCTTGTATCAAAAGAATTGCTCTACGCTCCGCGTGACGGCGCCGTATTTCCATCCGGTATCAAACTCGAAGTCGACGTCGCCGGCACGCATGTCACGCTCATGATCGATGGCGCGCTCGGCGACAGCCACTCCATGGTCGTGCTCGCATCGCTCGCACTCGCATATGGACGCAACTTTGATATTTTTCGCGCAGCACGCGCGCTTGAACGCTATGCAACTCCGCCCGGCCGCCTCTCGCTCATCGATGGACGCAATCAATCGCTCATCATCGATGACACGTACAATTCATCTCCCGAAGCGGCAATCCATGCGCTCGGAATTCTGAAAAGTTTGAAAACGAAAGGCAGAAAAATCGCCGTCCTTGGTGACATGCTCGAGCTCGGCAAACTCGCCGTTGAAGCTCACAAGGGCGTCGGTAAAGTCGCCGCTGACTCAGTAGATATGCTCATCACCGTCGGTATCCGAGCCACCCATATCGCCGAAAACGCCTTTATGTTTGGTCTCGGGAAGGACAAGGTCATCGAAGCCCGTGATGCCTACCAGGCAGGGGAAATCGTGCGGGAAATGCTCTCTATAGGCGATATTGTGCTCGTAAAAGCCTCCCAAGGCATCCGCCTCGAACGAACCGTAGAAATGCTTATGGCGAAGCCTGAAGAGGCCAAAGAGCGGCTGGTAAGGCAGGAGAGGGAGTGGAAGAAGAGATAAGGCAGGATTTGTTCTAAAAATAGAAATTATAATGTATAATATCGACATATATGGCTCAGGATAACTTTAGAAGAAAAAGATCAGATACTCATGTGGGTTCAGTTGAAAAAAAATACAACGTTAATTTTGATGTGCGTTCTGACATGAAGCTTGGGAAATTTTTAAAAGAAAATGGTTTTCCTTCACTTAGTAAGGCACTAAAACAAGCAGAAAAAAAGAAATAAAATTATGATTTTCGAAAACGCAAAGCGGAGATTGCATGCGGTTGGGGTTTTGTTGGAAAATATTTCCGCGACGGGTATTAGTAATAATACTAAATCTTCTTACTATAGATCTGTTCTAATCCTTCTTTCAACTATTGTTGAAGGTTTAGTTTATGAGTTAGTTAGGAGATCTACAATTAGTACTGGTCATGTAGTTGATGAAAAAACGGAGCATGCAGAAAAGTACAAAATTCCTGCAGCAGTTTTAGGTGCAAAGAATGACTATTATCTTTGCGAAAAGACAAAAAAGAAAGTGTTAATTGCTGACAATGGAGTTACTTTTGGGGTACTAAATAATTATTTAAAAAATAAAAGAATAGTTTCTTTAGCAGAATATAAGTTACTTGACTGGTCAAGAAAAGAAAGAAATAAATTACATTTACAAAGTCTAACCTTACCAGATACTGGATATACGAAATCCAAGATAGATAAAATGGGTAGTGCTGTATTTTTTTTACTTAAAAAAATGACTTAAAATTATAAGTGTAATCTTATGTAGTCAATATATTTCCCTAGTTTAACCATATTTTCAATATATCTTGGCGCTGAAGCTTCTCTGCCTGTACGTATAGGATGCTGTACTAATATACTTTTAATTTTATCTCGGTCTACAGCATTAAATGACCCTAGTGCGTTTATGGCCTTATTTAGTTCCTGTTCATAAGAACTATGGGCATTATTAGTACTCGCGACAGCGTAATCCAAAAGTCTTCGTAGTAGTATTGTGGGTTCATCATTTAAAAAAATATGAGGGAATTTATTCAATAAAAATGAAGCAACAAAAATATATTCCAAGTTTAGATTTGTTTGATCCTCAGATATTTCTCTCTGTAATTCTTTTGACAAAGAAATAACCATTCCAAATTGGTGCAAAATCTGTTTCGCTCGTCTTGGCTCCTTTGCTTGATTTTTTAAGAAATTAAGAAAATACTTCTCCTGTTCCTCGGTGTAATTAATAGAATGCACACTTAAAATATCATTTATGACCCCTTTTAAATTTACAGTTGGTAATTCAAAATAATAGTGAATTATTTTTGATAAATATTCATCTCCATACGCATAATGTAAACCATATTTTTTATCAATCATTTCACTTATTATACGTCGATCGATTGCTAACACGAATAATGTATTATCGACTGATAAAAAGTTTTTAATTGCCTCAAGTAGTTTTACGGAATTTTCAGGTAAACATCTATCCAAATCATCTATAAAAATAACCAATTTTTCTGAATCTGATTTCTTTAAAGCCTTTTTTATTATATTTTCAAACTCTTTTTTGAATCCTTCAATTTTATCTATCCAAATTTCATATTCAGAATACATTTTCTTCTCAAGAAAATTAAAATCCTCAGTCGCAGCTTTTCCTGTTTCAATAATATTGGAAGTTACTGGAAATTTTCGAGCAACACCCGCGGTAATAACTGAGAGATCTATTAATAACTTTTTCCATATCTTTTTATCTGATAACCCACATTGATTTTGGATATTTTTTAGCAAAGCAAACAATAGACTCTTTTCATCCGTGTATTCATATTTCCAAGTTTCAAAATAAACAGTGGAAATACGCTGATATTTTTTCTCAACATCGTCTTCTATATGTTTAATAAGATAATGGAGCATTGTTGATTTACCACTACCCCAATTACCGTAAAGACCAAAACAGTTAGGTAGTTCCATTTCAAGTAGAACGTTATCAAGAATATTTTTAGATAAAGTAAAATATCCAAACTTATCTTTCTCAAAATCCTTTAAGTGTTTCTCGGTTTGAAATTTCATATATAAAGTTTATATAAATTAAGAATAAGTTATCCATGTGGATACAGTATTGTGACCCTACGGAGAGTCGAACTCCGGTTGACGGATTGAGAACCCGCTGTCCTAACCACTAGACGATAGGGCCGTCTGTGAACTCATTCAAAATACCAGATTTCGGCTTATTTCTCAAGCCGATACTAGAAAAATCTATCCAAAAGTGTATAATCGCCGTATGCAGAAATTTTCGATAATTATTCTCGCGGCGGGGCACGGTAAACGGATGCAGTCCGATTTACCAAAGGTGCTTGTGCCGTTCAAGGGCAAGCCGATGATCCGGCATTTGCTCGAAGCAGTGGCGGATTCGGGACTCTGTGAGCTACCGACGATCGTCGTGGGCAAGATGGCCGAGACCGTCATGGATGCGCTCGGCACCGGCTATGAGTATGTATTCCAGCAAGAACAGCTTGGTACTGGTCATGCCGTCATGGCGGCCGAGAAGAATTTGCGCGGCAAGTCCGACAATGTCCTCGTACTCTATGGCGACCAGCCGACCGTGACGCGCAAGATGATTGAGAATCTCGCGCGTACGCACGTCGAACAGGACTGTGTGCTGACGATGGGTACGGTAACACTACCGGATTTTGAAGATTGGCGCGACCACTTCAAACTATTCAGCAGGATTATTCGCGATGAAAAAGGCGATATTCTCCGTAGTGTGGAATTCAAAGATGCGACGGAGACAGAGAAAGAAATTCTCGAAGTAAATCCAGCATTCTTCTGCTTCAAATCGGCATGGCTCTGGAATCATCTCCATGAGATCAGAAATGAGAATACGCAGAAAGAATACTATCTGACCGACCTCATCAAAGCCGCGACTGATGAAGGGGAACGGATTGCATCGTTTCAAGTAGAGCCAAAGGACGCGTTGGGTATTAATACGAAGGAACATTTGGAATTACTAGAGAAAGTTATGGATTAGGTTCTAGTAACTAGTTTCTAGTGATTAGTAAGCCAGCAAAAATACCGAGGTAATGCCTCGGTATTTTTGTATTACTAGAACCTAGTCACTAGCTACTAGAAACTAACCCTGCTTATGGAGCGTTATATAAATGTCTTCGAGCGCTTTCACGGCATCGCCGGCGGCAATGTTGTTCTGGTGGTAGAGGCCATTCGTGCAATCGCCGGCAGCCCAGATGCCGGGGACAGAGGTCTTCTGAGTCATTGGATCAACGGGAACTTTTTTGTTAGTATCGAGTGTGATGAGCGGGGAGAGGAAGTCAGTGTTTGGAATCTGTCCGATTTCGACGAAGATACCGGAGACGGGGATAGTCTTTTTCTCACCGTCTACGGTAAACGTGATACCGTTCACAAATTTCTCACCTTCGACGCGATTGATGGTGACATTCCGGAGTGCAGTCATTTTTGGATTGGCGAGAACTTTCTCGACGGTCACGGCGTCAGCTTTGAAATCTGCACTGCGGTGAAGGAGTATGACGGACTTGCAGTAGGCGAGAAGCTGAGCTGCAGTTTCAAATGCCGCATTGCCGCCACCGATCACAGCCACATCCATGTCGGCGAATATCGGACCATCACATGATGCGCAGTAGGTCACACCTTTGTTCTCAAATGTATCGGCATTCTCAGCTTCGAGTTTGCGGCGGCCTGAGCCGGTGACGACGAGTACTCCGCGAGAATCGTATTTCTCGCCGGTCATAGTTGAGACAGTGAAGTTGAAATCTGCGTTCTTCGTTATGCCGTTTACAAACATGCCTTCCTGAATATCAAGAGAATCACCTTTGAATTTGTAGGCATGTTCCTTGAGATTCTTCGCCAAATCAGCACCGGAAATATCTTTCGTGCCGATCCAGTTTTCGATATTGTCAGAGACGACGGACTGTCCGCCGAATTCGCTGGTGATGAGGAGTGTCTTGAGTCGTTTACGAGCGGCGTACACTGCGCCTGCAGCGCCTGCCGGACCGCCTCCGATGATGATTAAGTCATAAGTCATATAACATGTAGCATATAGCATGGAACCCAAAAAAACAAATGCCGCATCTACGCCATGGCGTAGATGCGGCATTTGTTAATTGACAAACAAGTTTATTCGTACTAAAGTTCAAAGAAACATTCATTTCTAAAACATTTTTATTATGAAAAAACTTATTATTGCACCTCTTGTGCTCTGCGTAGTAGCTATGATGCTCTCTCAGTTTTTCTTCGATAATACTCCCGTGAGTTTGCCGCTCGCATCAGAAACGAGTATTACAATACCTTTGTCGATAGCGGCTGTCATGCTGATTTATGCAGTACTGTATGCAGTGTATCTCTATTTCTCTGTGACATTGGCTCTAACGGATAATTCGGAAGATTTAGATAGCGCACTCGGTGCTTTCGCAGTGGTTGCGGCGCCTACGATGCTTGTGCTTTTGCTGATTCAGCCAGTAGTAAGCCTGCTCGGCTTCCATAAAATAATCAGTTTGAATAATCTAGGAATGCTCTTTTTATGCTTACAAACATTCCTTCAGATAATCTTCAGCATTGGTATACGCAAAATCTCCACATCTCTGACATGATGTGCATAGCTATTAATCCAAAACTCCTCTCAGATTCTGAGAGGAGTTTTTTTAAGTAAATACTATTTTTTATTTCTTCGGAGAAATGCCGGAACTGCGCTCCAGTCTTCTTCGTCGCCGGTATTCATATCCATGTTTTCTTCTGGAGCAGTTGTTGCCTTCTTGATGTAATCAGTCGGCATCGAATTATGAATTTCTTTCTTCGTTGTTTCTTCACGAAGATCAGGGAATGTCTTCGGCGCTGCTGCCGGAGTTGCCGTGAAGAGTGATTTCTTCAGACCATCAGTCGGGAAGCCAGTGGCGATAACCGTAACTTTGATTTCGCCTTTCTTCAAACGATCGTCTTTGATCGTACCGAAGATGCCACGCGCGTCCTTGTCGATAGATTCCGTGATGACTTTTGCTGCTTCCTGAATCTCGAACATCGTGAGGTCTTCGCCACCGGAGATTGCAAAGAGTACACCTTTCGCACCATTGATGGAGAGTTCGAGGAGCGGGGAATTGATCGCCTCTGTTGCCGCCTGGACTGCACGATTGTCGCCAGAGCCGGAACCGATACCCATGAGTGCGCTGCCGGTGTCGAGCATGACGGCCTTGATGTCGGCGAAGTCTACGTTGACGATACCCGGAGTCGTGATGAGATCGGAAATTCCTTCAACTGCCTGGCGGAGGACGTTATCGCACATTGCAAATGCGTCTTTGAGCGATGTGTCTTTGCCGGAGATTGCGAGGAGGCGATCGTTTGGAATGACGATGATGGCGTCGACTTCTTTCTTGAGTTCTTCGAGGCCCTGGTCGGCGAGGCGCATGCGCTGATTGCCTTCGAAGAAGAATGGCTTGGTGACGACGGCGACCGTGAGAATGCCTTGTTCCTTCGAAGCGCGAGCGACGATTGGAGCAGCACCAGTACCAGTACCGCCACCCATACCGCAGGCGATGAAGACCATATCGGAGCCTTTGATGGCATCCTGGATTTCAGCCTTGGTTTCTTCAGCTGCTTTGCGACCAATGTCCGGGTTCATGCCGGCACCAAGACCCTTGGTGAGGTTCTTACCAATGTGGATTTTCTTCTCCGCGAGGGAGTTATGGAGGTCCTGCGTGTCAGTGTTCATGCTGATGAACTCGACGCCGCGGACCTTGGAATTAATCATATGATTCAAGGCATTTTTGCCGGATCCGCCGACTCCAATGACCTTGATGCGGGCACATGTTTCGATTTCTGGGTTGATTTTTGGCATAGGCTTTCGTCCCCATGAGGGCGGTTAGGTTTGTATAGGCCTATGATAGCAGAAATAGAAAAAAAGCAAACTTTTTGAAGTTTGCTTTTTTAGGGTCGAAACTGGGAGAAAAGATTGACAAATGAGGATTTTATTTTAGAAAAAATGTCAGAAAAATTTGATTTTTCCATGAGGCCTGCGCCATCGTACGGCATGAGCGTCAGACCGTAGGCGACAAACCATGTCGCGTCGCGAATCTTGCCGCGTTCTCCGGCCGAGAGTTCTCCCGTGCCGATGCGCACCGGCAATTTTAGAATATGTCGCGTGAGATCTTCTACCATTGGCAGACTTGCGCCACCACCAGTAAGGACGATGCCGGCCGGAAGCAATTCATTGCGTTTCAATTTGCGCAGACGGTTCTCAACGAGCTCAAAAATATCTGAGAGGCGTGCTTCGATGATCTCATCGAGTTTTTTCTTCGGATAATTTCCGAGAATCGATCCGATCTTGATGCCTTCAGCTTCTTCGAGCGGGACGCGGAGTCCGAGTGCGATGTCGTTCGTGATATCAGTCGAGCCGATCGAGAAGACATGGATGTCGATGAGAGCGGTATTTTCAAAGACGGCGATAGAAACTGTTTCCGAGCCGATGTTGACGAGTGCGACGCCGACAGTCTTCTGTTTGTCGCTGAGGAGGACTTTGCTTGCGGCAATTGCCGAGGGAATAATGTCGAGAATTTCGATGCCGGCTTCGAGAAGTGCCATCTGCATGTCTTCGAGATGCTGGGCGAGATAGGTGACGTAGAGCATGCGCACTTCGAGTTTGACGCCGCGCATACCTTCGGGACGGCCGAGCACTTCTTTGCCGTCGACTTTGAATTGGATGGGAGATGAATAGATGATACGTGCGTTCGCGAGTTCGAGAGCGAGTTCGCTGGCTTTGATCGCCTTGTCGACGTCGAGCGCGGTGACTTCAGTGTCGGCGCGTGAAATGATCGTCGAGCCGACTGATGATGCGGAAGAGAGACTGATACCGCCGACGGCGACAATCGCACGTTTGATTTTCATGCCGGCGTTGGCTTCGGCAGCAGCGATAGCTTTCCTAAGTGTCTTCGCCGCTTCGGCCGGATTGATGATATAGCCATGGCGTAGTCCTCGAGATTCAGTCATGCCGACGCCTAAGACAGTCGCCTCGTTGGTGCGAGGATCCATTTCAGTGACGACGACGCGTGTCGTGGTAGAACCGATATCTATACCGATGATTATTTTCTTTGCCATTTTTAAAATAAGCGATGAGCCTCTGCTACTTGATTTCAGTCACGCCGAAAAATTTCTTGAGTGTGCGCTCTCGTGTCTCCATTGTACTCCCATGTGCGTAACCTTTCAAATGCAGCATTCCGTGGATAACTAAATAGGTGATGAAATTTTGCTCCGTCATGCGGAATGCGGCGCGTTCTTTCCGAATTGTCGGCAGATGGAGGACAAGTTCACCGGACGTTTTCGAATATGAGAACGAAAGAATGTTTGTCGCTCGGTCTTTGCTGCGATAGTCACGATTGAGTCGGCGAGACGTTTTCGTGTCGGCAAAGAGAATGGAGAGTTCATACTTCGCTCCAAGAATTTTGTTTTTGAGATCGAGAAAAGGCACGCGAGGAAGCGTGCCTTGGCCCATGATTGAAATTTCTAGACTGTCGTTCTGCATACCGGGGGCAATTATCTCTTGCCTTTCTTCTTCTCGACGAACTTGCCGAGTTTCTTAAGTTTGTCGACTTCGGCGGCGCGGCTCATGCGGCGGAGGGCCATCGTCTTGCGAGAAAGGGAAGACTCAGTCTTCTTACTGTAGCGCTTGGATTTTACTTTTGGGAGAGCCCCGCCTTCCTGGACGCGGCGAGAAAAGCGTCTCATGAGGGACGCGTTGTTTTCATTGTTGTTTTTCTTGACCTCGATAAATGTGATTGGCATAGACAGAAAGTACCATATTTACCCAGAGAATGCAACTAAAACAGCTGTTCGGGATTGATTTCGATCATGTATTCGCGCGGGAGGGCGCCGAGGAGGCGGGAGAGTTCGAAATCAGGTTGGTGAGACGGGATAACCGACCACATTTTGATAGGGACGCGGAGAATCATGGAGAGGAGATGATAGCCTTCTTTTGGACTACCACGACCGAGAAATATGTCTGGCTCATATTCGGTAAATATTTCTCCGAGGTTCTCACGAATAGTTTTCAAATTATCTTTTGGAGTAAGCACGCTGACTTTGATGATTGTCGTGTGTGGTGGATAGCGCAGCGCTTCGCGCTGCGCTATGTCACTTCGGTACCATGCGAGCAAATTGTTCGCACCGTCGACTTTCAGCAGTTCATCGTCAGGATTGCGCGTTTGAATGATACATTTCTTGGTTGCCGATAAACGCAGCGTCACGACGAGGCGAATGATGCGCATCGCGACTTGATAGGAAGGAATGAGAAAGAGTGAGTCGAATGATACTACTATAGAACGATCAACTTTCGGAATGTAGGGAAGTGCGCGCTCAGTGCCAACGAGGATTGCGCCTTTCGAGTTTTGGAATTTCTCGATCACATTTCCTATTGCCGTCGTGTTTTTCATATTCTCGGCATCGAGTGAGAAGAGCGGTAGTCCGCCAGCTGGCGGAGAAAAAAGTTTCTTGCATTCGTCCATGACGGTGTCGACGCCGATGCCGAGCGGTAGGAGATTGTAACTTCCACAGCGTTTACAAGTGACGGTAGCCGAAGAACTCCGGGTGCATTTGGGACAGAGAAATGAGCGCTTGCCAGAAACGCTTTCGCGGATGAGGACGAGCGGTACCGTACAGTGTTCGCACGAAACAGTTTCTCCGCACGTTTTGCAGACAGTAAATGTCGCGAGACCGT
>CALRCI010000019.1 GCA_943354525.1 Candidatus Nomurabacteria bacterium
ACTGCTACACATGCTGACCACATGGACGGCGGGAAGAGCAGCACTGGCGGTGATATTGCGTACGAAACGATGACGGTTACCGCTACATTCGACAAGCCACTCGAGTTACAAACGCTTCTTCCGGTGTCAGCCAAAGCAGCCGGCAAGATAGTCATCTATGATACGACGGCCACCCGCGCAAAAATTCCCGTTAATACGAAATTTACTTCGTCCAAAGGCATCGTCTACATCAACACCGCTCCGGTCACTGTTCCTCCAGCGGTGCGCGATCCCAAATCACATGTGATGCTGCCCGGACAGGCGCATATCGTCGTGACTGCGGTCACGGCTGGCGAAACCGGCAACAGTGATCCAAGCGATTTCACGATTGAAGGCCATAAAGCGGCCAATCTCTATGGTCGTTCCGATGGACCGTTCTCCGGCGGTGCCGTCGGCGATTATTACACGATGAGCGGCGACATGTTTATTCAGGCCGTGGCTGATACGACGACCAGTCTTCGCGCCAAACTTATAGATAATGCGCTCCATCAAGTTCCTGAAGGCTTCATGCTCAATCAGGATGCTGTATATTTCGTGCCCGATCCATATACTGCGACGAGCATCCAAAGCAAGACTTCTGATGCGACACTGACCATGTCGGGTACCCTGACCGCATATCTCTTCAAGATCGACGATCTGACGCACGTCATTGCCAAACGCCTGATCCGCACCTACGATAATTCGCCGATCGTACTGACGGACCGTGCCACTCTTTCCATCACGCCGCGCGATACCGTCGATCCGCGCACACTTGATCACGAGACATTCAATCTCGCCGGTTCGGTTACGCTGACCTATACGCTTGATCCAGAGAAAATAAAAACTGCTCTACTTGGCACCGCTAAGCGCATTTTCGACACTTCGCTTGCAACTGTCCCGCATGTGACGAGCGGTACGGTGCACATCCATCCGTTTTATGTCACGACGATTCCGCATAAAAGTGATCGTGTCAGTGTCTCCATCGTATCCGTACATTGACCCGTATCTCCATTGTCTGCTACACTGCCCATATACCAATGAGTACTAAAGAAGAATCAGTTCCAGGCATTGTCACCGAGGCGCTTCCGAGCACTCTTTTTCGGGTGAAGCTCAATGCCGATGATCGCGAAATTCTCGCATATCTTGCCGGTCGTATGCGCATGCATCGAATCAAGGTCCTCATCGGCGACAAAGTAGATGTCATCCTCGACCCCTATGGCGGCAAGGGCCGAATCGTGAAAAGAGGCTAGAGGGCTTGCATATTTTTAGGGGATAGGCTAGTATGTAACCACGTAACTAAATAGAGGTTTTTACGCAAAGTTAAGGGATACGCCCTTGATTTTGTCTTCTCTCGTTACCAAAGCAAATTCATGAAAGTCAGAGCACGAGTCAAAAAAATGTGTGCAAAATGCAAAGTGGTCCTTCGAAAGGGTCACCTTCGTGTTATTTGCGAAACCCTAAACATAAACAGAAACAATAATTTTAATGCGTATCCTCGGTATCACAATTCCAAATGAAAAGCGCCTCGAAATCGGCCTGACCACACTCTATGGTATCGGTCTTTCTCGCGCTCGCAAGATTCTCGATGCGGCGAAAGTGCCACATAGCAAGAAAGCGAAAGATCTCAGCATCGATGAAGAAAACAAGATCCGCATTCTCGTCGAGGAGCACAAGATCGAAGGTAACCTCAAGCGCGAAGTCTCTGCAAACATCAAACGCCTGAAAGATATCAAAGCCTACCGCGGCGTTCGTCACATGAAGCGTCTTCCCGTCAACGGCCAGCGTACCAAAACTAATTCTCGAACAGTTCGCGGAAATGTCCGCAAGACCATGGGTAGCGGTCGCCGTAAGCTTGAGAAAACCTAATTGATTATTATCTAGATTGAGTCACGAATGAGTACAGATACAAAAACAACTGAAGCAGTAGTGGAAGCGCCAGCTGACAAGAAGTCGACGTCGAAACTTCGCGTACCAAAGAAGAAGATTTCTTCAGGTACGCTCCACGTCGAAGCGACATTCAACAACACGAAGGTCGTGTTTACCGACAAAGAAGGCAATGCCGTCTTCTGGTCTTCGTCAGGTATGCTCGGATTCCGCGGTGCGAAGAAGGGAACTCCATTCGCAGCTTCAAAAGTTGGTGATGTTATCGGAGAAAAAGCTGAAACACTCGGTGTCAAAGACGCCGACGTCGTTATCATCGGTGTTGGTTCAGGTCGCGAACCAGCAGTCCGTGCGTTTATGGCGCACAATATCGAAATTACCGCAGTGCGAGATCGTACGCCGGTGCCACACAATGGCCCAAAGGCGAAGAAGCCTCGTCGCGTGTAATATTTTTTAATATATATCTATGCAAACGCAATCTAAATTCAAAATTTGTCGTCGTCTCGGTGCTGGTGTCTACGAAAAATGCCAGACACAGAAATTCGTCGTTTCTTCGGCGAGCAAGACTGCCGGTAAGGCTGGCGGCAAGCGCCCTAAAGCTCTCTCTGATTTCGGCACACACCTCGTTGAGAAACAGAAAGTTCGCTACAGCTACGGCATCCGTGAACGCCAGTTCGCGCGCTACGTTAAAGAAGCAGTTGAGAAGAAGGGAACAAGTGCGACTGATACGCTCTACATGACGCTCGAAAATCGTGTTGACAATGTCGTGTATCGTCTCGGTCTCGCACATACACGTGCACTCGCACGTCAGATGGTTTCCCACGGTCACTTCACGGTCAATGGCACGCGTGTGACCATTCCGTCGTATCAGGTGAAGATTGGTGATGTCATTGCTGTGCGTGATGGTAGTCGCGAACGTGCACTCTTCACCGATGTGGCAAAGCGCCTCGCTACCTACGCTACTCCGTCATGGCTCTCGTTTGATCTCGACAAGCTTGCCGCCACGATCAAAGCGAAGCCAGTGAACACTGAAACATTTTTGGATCTCAATGCAGTGCTTGAGTTTTATAGTCGTTAGTTCTTTTATTTAGTAATTAATTTTTAAATCATGCAAGACTATACCATCATGCTCCCGTCCAAACCTCGCGTCGTCTCAGAAGATGAGATGAAGGGCGTGTACGAAATAGACAATCTCTATCCGGGCTACGGTCACACGCTCGGTAATTCTCTGCGTCGTATTATTCTCTCCTCGCTTCCGGGCGCGGCGATTACGAAGGTCAAAATCGATGGCGTTGCCCACGAGTTCTCAACACTCGCCGGCGTCAAAGAAGACGTGATCATGATCTTGCTCAATCTCAAAAAGGTTCGCTTCATGATGACTTCAGACGAAGCTCAGGAAGTCACTATCTCAGTCAAAGGCGCGAAGAAAATCACTGCGAAGGACATTCAGCTTTCCGGTCAGGTAGAAGTCCTCAACCCAGAACTCCACATCGCTGAAATCACTGACAAGAGTACGACACTCTCTGTCACGATGACAGTAGAACGCGGACTCGGCTTCATGCCTCGCGAAGCGCTCGACAAGGGCAAGATGGACATCGGCACGATCGCGCTTGATGCGATCTTTTCTCCAATCCGCCGTGTCGCCTACGAAGTAGAGAACATGCGCGTCGGTGACAAGACCAACCACAATCGTCTCCGCATGATCATCGAGACTGACGGCACGCTTTCTCCACGCGACGCACTTCGCCGCTCAATCGAGACGATGATTCTCCAACTCCAGTCAATTTTTGATTTCAAAGGCCTCGACATGACTGCGTCAGAAGAATCTGTATCTGAATCTGCTCCAGCAGAAAAAGAATCTGCAAAGGAGTCGAAGGATGACATGAGTGATGTCTTGAAGACACGCATTGATACGCTCGATCTCGGCACACGCACGCTCAACGCACTCATGGATGCCAACATTCGCACGCTTGGTGGTCTTGCTCGTAAGAAGAAAGAAGACCTCCTCGAAGTCGAAGGTATCGGTGAGAAGGGAATTACTGAAATTAAGAAAGTATTGTCCGGTTACGGCATTACGATGAAATAACATGCGACACGGAAACAACGTACGAAAATTCGGTTTGGAAAAGAATGCACGCAACGCGCTCATGAAGAGCCTTGTGCGCAACTTCGTGTTGAAAGAAGCGATGACGACGACTGAGGCGAAGGCCAAGGAACTCCGTCCGATGGTAGAGAAGTTTGTCACGGCCGGCAAGAAGAATACGCTCACGACACGCCGCACACTCCTCGCCAAACTCTACAACGATACGAAAATTACGAACAAAATCATCGAAGTCCTCGCCGTCCGTTACATGGATCGCAAGGGCGGCTACACGCGCATTACCAAACTTCCGCCACGCAAATCCGACGGAGCGAAACTCTCTCGCATTGAATTTATTTAATTTTAGTGTAGGATACCTCTATGATTACGATTGACGCACAAAACAAATCACTTGGACGCACGGCGAGCGCTGTGGCAAAGATCCTCATGGGCAAAGACACCGTGGGCTATCAGCCGCACATGCCCGGTGGTGCCAAGGTCACGCTCATCAACGTCTCGAAGGCGAAGATCGATGCGAAGAAGCTCTCCACGACATTCTACGAGCGCTATTCCGGCTACCCAGGCGGTCTCACAAAAGAGCGCATGGATATGCTTGCTGCACGCAAAGGCTACGCTGAAATTTTCTCGCTCGCAATCCGTGGCATGCTGCCGATCAACAAACACCGCGATATCCTCATGAAAAATTTAACGATCACTGAATAATATGGAAAAGAAAGCAACCAAACGCTATATCGAAACTGTCGGCCGCCGCAAAACTGCAACTGCGCGTGTGCGCATCACCGAAGCTTCCAAGAACCATTTCGTCGTCAACAAGATCGACGTGAATGCATTTTTCAAAACAAAAGAACTCCAGCGCGTCGCGCATGAAGCGCTCGCGAAAGCTCCAGAAGGCATGCACTTCGAAGTTTCTGCACACTGCGTCGGCGGCGGTACGGCATCACAAGCTGAAGCAGTTCGTCATGGTATTGCCCGCGCACTCGTCGAGATGGATGCCGCGCTTCGTGATTCTGTGAAGAAAGCTGGATTCCTCAAACGTGATCCGCGTGCGAAAGAACGCCGCAAATTCGGTCTCAAGAAAGCTCGCAAAGCTCCACAGTGGTCAAAACGTTAAAACAAAGAGCCGCCTACGCGGCTCTTTGTTCGTTTTGACGGCCGCAGTGATGTTTCGCTACCAAGCGAAACCACGAGGCGGGGTCGCGGAAATTCCGAGCGACGGCGAGGAATTATCTGTGACGTAAGCGCTAAAACAAAAAGTTACTTAAAAAACTCCCTCACGGGAGTTTTTGTTTGCTTGAAAAAAGCATAGTGAAATGCTATACTATCAGCGAATCAAATTCTGTTACCCATGGAGTCTGCATTCTTGTTGAAGCCGGAAGCTGTTAGTCACTTCCAGGCGATTCAGAAAATTCTCGAAGAGAATGGTCTGAAGATTGTGTGTTTTAGAAAGTTGCGTTTAAGCAAGAAATTAGAGCAAGGCCTCTATCCGAATCTCTCTAGAGAAGTACAGCGCATCAATGAGCGTTACTTGATTGGAAGAATCGGCATCGCAGGACTTGTCAGAGGAAGAAACGCAATTGAGAAGTTAGTAAAAATCTGTGGAGAAGCGACTGATCCGATGCAATGCAAAGAGGGGACAATTCGTCACCTGTTTGGCAGGAAAACAAAAATTCTGCTGCATTCAAAGGGTCGTCTCTACAAACTCAACGCAATCCACCGAGCACGAACGGAAAAGGAGGTAAAGCAGTTCAAAAAGCTGTTCTTCAAATCCGAACTGACCACTGGTCTGATTGCCTAAGTTTACACAATCGATAGCATCTGACTACCCAAATTATGAATAAAATCCTTTCCGGAATTTTTGGAGGGGATTTTTTTATTGAAAAATTACCGGAAATCAGTATACTAGAACCATATGACCGATGAAGAAAAAGAAAAAACTGAGCCTGAAGCCATTCCCGGCGCTTCAATCGACGTTGCGCCGGATGATTCCGCTGAATCAGATGTCGTCGAATTTGTGTTTAACGATGACGGCGAAGAAGACATCAAGGCGACACTCAAGAAACTCCGCAAAGATTTGAAAGAAGCCAAGGCCAAAGAAGCCGAGTATCTCGCCGCGCTCCAGCGTGAACGGGCGGACTTCATCAACTATAAGAAAGATGAGAGCAGCAGATCCTCACGCGTGAAAGAAATCGCTACTGAACAGTTCGTCGAAGAACTTTTGCCCGTGCTTGATGCCTACGATCTCGCATTTGCAAACAAGGAGGCGTGGGAAAAAGTCGAGAAGAACTGGCGTATGGGCGTGGAATATATTCATCAACAACTGCTGAAAGTTCTCGCCGAGAACGGTGTTGTTCCGATTACGGTCAATGTCGGGGATATGTTCGATTCCAATTTCCACGAGCCGATTGAGACCGTGACGACTGATGAACTCTCACAAGATCACACGATTGCAGGCATCATCCAGCAGGGATACAAAATCAATGACCGTGTATTGCGCCCGGCACGAGTCAGAGTGTACGGCATGAAGCATTAATAATTAATATCATCTCTATGGCCAAAGGAAACAATCGTCATCGCAAGGATGTGAAGAAGCCGAAGAAAGTCAAAGCTGACGTCAAGAAATAAAAAAGAAATTCTCCCGTACATTACTGTACGGGAGAATTTCTTTCTGTGAGAGATTATGCGCGCTGTACGTTGACTGCGTTTGGTCCCTTGTCAGATTCCTCCATCTCGAAAGAGACGGCATCGCCTTCGCGAAGTTCTTCGAACATCACGCCGACAAGGTTCTTACTGTGGAAGAAGAGATCTTTTGCAAGACCTTCTGCAGTAATGAAACCGAAACCTTTGTCAGTGAGCTTTTTGATTGATCCTGTCATAAGATTATGTTTTTCTAATAATACAAAAATTGTCTGCTCGTCACTCGACTCCTTGGGAACCCAACATCTTTGATAACCCGATTTTGCCATTTTCGTCTTTAAATGTCAAGCAATCTGTGCCAAGGCTAAGCCTTGGCAAAAATCGAGAAAACTGGGGATAACCCCAAGGCGTGGCCTAGGCAGGTTCGTTGTGCATGTTACAATGTCCTCTTGGCAAAATTTATGAAAAACTTTAATACTTGGAATAACAAGAAAATACAGATCGACTCTATGCAAAACAGACCATTCTTCCATGAAAGGGAAATCTGGTTTTGCTATCTCGGAATCAATGTCGGTTTTGAACAAGACGGTTCGTCTGAAGAATTTCTGCGGCCAGTTGTAGTTGTTCGTAAATTTAATAACAGCATCTTTCTCGGTGTTCCACTGACAAGGACTGAAAAGAAAACCGAGTTTTATTTTCAGTTTCAGTTTGAGGATGATTCAGTGCAGAGTACTGCGATTTTATCGCAAGTTCGACTGATTGATAGCAGGCGGCTTAGCTATAAAATAGGCAACATCTCAGAGGAAGATTTTTTAAAGCTAAAAGAAAAGCTCAAGGCTTTGATACCTTGAGCTTTTCTTTGTTTTATACCTCCACCAGAGGTGGAGTCGGGCCGAAGCCATTTGTATATCTATCGTAACAAAGTACTAAAACTAAGTCAATTTATTTTCCAAAAGATTCGAGAAAAAGTTTTTTTGAGATTTCGTCGATCTGATCAGTGACGAGAATTATCATCTCAGTTGTGAGATCCAAATCTTTTTTTATATTTTCAAATAGATGTTCGAACGGATAAGGGGAAATCCAGGCACTATTTTTCAGACAGACGAAGCCAGCTTTTTTCAGGAGATAGCGGAGAGACTCGCGTTCGCTTTTGCGGGACTCGGGAAGATCGAGGAGGATGATACGCCACTTGCCATCCCAGCTAGGGGAGACGAGGGCAGTATCGCTGTCGAGTTTGAGGCTATGAGCCTTTTTCTTGCCTTCCTTGGTCAGGCGGGCGTAGTCGTTCTGGCCTGAGGAAACTTGCTCGATAAGCCCAGCTTCCCGAAGCCCTTTGAGAGAGCGTGTAATGGCATATACGGGCTTTTGAGAGCTGGAAGTAGGCTTGAACTGTTTGGTCAGTTCTGGCACTGAAATAGCGGGTTTTTCGCCCAAAATCTTCAATATTTTCTTGGAAAAATCGTTTTTCCTTGACATGGGTATATATTATCAATTATATTCCTATTAGACAAGTATTCCGCGACCACGAAATACTTGCAAAAAAGTTTTCCACAGGTTATATTTTAATATAGTTAATAAGTTATTAGTTAATCAACAATAAAATTCATATGTCAAAAATAATCGGTATAGACTTGGGTACGACAAATTCGGCAGTTGCCATCATTGAAGGCGGACAGCCGAGAATCATAGAGAACATCGAAGGTGCACGAACAACTCCTTCTATCGTTGCGATCGCAAAGAACGGCGACCGACTTGTCGGCTTGCTCGCGAAGCGCCAGGGCGTGACGAATCCGGAGAATACGATCTACGGCATCAAGCGCTTCATGGGCCACAAATTCGATGACCCCGAAGTGCAGAGCGACATGAAGAATATGTCATTCAAGATTCAGAAAGGCGCTGACGGCGGCGTCGAAGTGAAGATCGGCGACAAATGGATGCGTCCGGAAGAAGTTTCGGCGATGATTCTCGCGAAGATCAAAGCTGACGTTGAAGCGAAGCTCGGCGAGAAAATCACTGAAGCAGTCATCACCGTGCCAGCGTATTTCAATGACGCACAACGCAAGGCGACGAAGGATGCCGGCGCAATTGCTGGACTCGATGTGAAGCGTATTATCAACGAGCCGACAGCAGCAGCACTCGCGTATGGTTTTAATTCAAAGAAAAATGAAAAGATCGTCGTCTACGACTTCGGCGGCGGCACATTCGACGTGTCCGTGCTCGAAGTGGGCGATGATGTCATCGAAGTTAAGTCTACTGACGGTGACTCGCACATGGGCGGACGCGATATTGACCACAAGATCATCAATTGGATCGCCGATGAATTCAAGAAAACCTCCGGCGTCGATGTCCGCGGTGACGTGCTTGCCCTCCAGCGTCTCGACGAGGCAGCTGAAAAGGCGAAAATCGAACTCTCGACTGCCGTTGAAACTGAAATCAATATTCCATTCATCACTTCAGGTGCAAATGGTCCGGAACACCTTTTGATCAAAATGACTCGCGCTCAGCTCGAATCAATTGCTGATGAATTCGTCATGCGTTCGATCGACATCACGAAACGTGCACTCGATGCATCTCCATTCAAGATGGGTGAGATCAATGAAATCATCATGGTTGGCGGACAGACTAGAATGCCAAAGATCGTCGAAGAAGTGAAGAAACTTTTTGGCGGCAAGGCTCCGAATCTCTCGATCAATCCTGACGAAGTCGTGGCGCTCGGTGCAGCAGTGCAGGGTGGCGTGCTCAAAGGCGATGTCCGTGATGTCCTCCTCCTTGATGTCATTCCACTTTCGCTCGGTATCGAAACACTCGGCGGCGTGGCGACGAAACTCATCGATCGCAACACGACGATTCCAAGTTCCAAATCTCAAACATTTTCGACGGCCGCTGACAATCAGACATCTGTCGAAATTCATATCACGCAAGGTGAACGTCCGATGGCATCTGACAACAAATCGCTCGGACGGTTTATTCTCGACGGCATTCCACCAGCTCCGCGCGGTATGCCGCAAGTCGAAGTCACCGATGAAGAGGATGCGATCGTCATTCTCAATGTCACTGCGAAGGACAAAGCTTCCGGTAAGGCACAGTCAATCCGCATCGAAGCATCCGGTGGTTTGAAAGATGAAGACATCAAGCGCATGCAAGCCGATGCCGAAGCGCATGCCGACGAAGACAAGGCGAAGAAAGAAATGGCTGATACGAAGAACACGGCGGAAATGATTATTTTCACGGCTGAGAAATCTCTCAAGGATTACGGCGACAAAGTTGATGCAGCATTGAAGACTGCTGTCGAAGAAAAAGTCACTGCACTCAAAACTGCCAAAGAGGGAACTGACATGACTGCAATCAAATCTGCCACAGAAGCCCTCTCTGCCGAAATGCAGAAGATCGGCGAAGCAATGGCGAAAGCTGGTGCAACGGATACGAAGGATACTGGTGCTCAGGCGCAGGAACCTGAAATCTCTGATGCCGAGGTGAAAGAAGACGCTCCGGAGAATCCGACTGAATAAGCAGGATACAAAAACCCGCAATTGCGGGTTTTTGTTTATGCACTTTTTTCATTGACAGAGTATTGTAGCTTGCTATCCTGTAAGTAATTCATTTTATTTAATTTTTGTTAAGAGAGGGCTCTTGGTCTATTCCCACTGGTTAAAGTTTATATCGGGAGTCCTTATTTTCTTTGAAGATATTGTTTTTTGGGTGTTGAATAAGCGAGAGTAGTCATTGCGGTAATGACTGCTCTCCTTTTTATTTCTGTGGACAACTCTCTTGCGGAGCGAGGTGTTTTATTTATATACTCGAATCTTGGCCTAATCTGCCAAGTTCAATGAAACAGAATTTTACAAATTATGCATTCATAGACAGTCAAAATGTAAATTTAAGTATCCGCCAACTCGGCTGGCGGCTTGATTTTTATCGATTCCGTGTTCACTTGAAAGAAAAATATGGCGTTACAAAAGCTTTTTTGTTCATTGGGTATATTGAAGGAAATAATAATTTATACATTTCTTTACAAGAAGCGGGATTTATTTGTATATTCAAGCCGACTCTTGAATATACAGACGGAACCACAAAAGGTAACTGCGATGCAGAATTAGTGTTACAAGCGATGATAGAGTATCCCAATTATAAAAAGGCCATTATTGTTACGGGAGATGGTGATTTCCACTGTCTTGCGAAATATCTTGTTGAGAAAAATAAATTGACAGTATTGATTATTCCAAATAGATTTAAATTTTCAGCACTCCTTAAATTCAAGATTTTTCATCCATATCTGCGCTACATGAATGAACTCAAAGGAATGCTTGAATACAAAAATAGGTACAAAGAAAAGGCCCTGTAAGGACAGAACCTTACAGGGTGAACTTTTCCGTTGGTGATATTTGCATGCTATCAAAATAAGTACCGACATGTCAAATGTTTTCCACAGTTATTAATTTAATGCTACAGTGACCCTATGACACAATCTGATGCACTCGACATTTTGAAAAGCGGCGCAAATGTCTTTCTGTCCGGCTCGGCAGGAAGTGGCAAAACATATGTGCTCAATAAATATATTGACTATTTGAAAGCGCACGACATCGCCTATGCTGTGACTGCTTCGACAGGCATTGCCGCGACACACCTTGGCGGCGTGACGATTCATTCATGGAGCGGCATCGGTGTGCGCGAAACGATTACTGACTACGATCTCGAAACGATGCAGGAGAAGAAGTATCTCTACGACCGTCTCAACAAACTAAAAGTTCTCATAATCGACGAAATCTCCATGCTCCATGCCAAGCGACTCGACATGGTAGATAATCTACTCCG
>CALRCI010000020.1 GCA_943354525.1 Candidatus Nomurabacteria bacterium
AGGACGGGAAAGTCTTGATGGGTCGGCGCAAAGGTTCGCATGGTACCGGAATGTATGCGTGGCCGGGCGGACACTTGGAGTTTATGGAATCAATCACTGACTGCGCGATTCGTGAAGTTCGTGAAGAGACCAGTCTTGAAATTACTAACGTTAGATTTTTGCGTTTGTTCAATATGAAAACCTCTGAAGGTCAGCATTATGTTGATATTGCAATGGTCGCTGATTGGAAAAGCGGTGAGCCAAAATTGTGTGAACCCAATAAATGTGAGGGCTGGGCATGGTATGACATTGATAATCTGCCAGAGCCGGTGTTTCAACCGATACCCTCATACTTCGAAGCATTGAAAACCGGAAAAAATTATTTTGATAATCTATAATTGATATGGCTAAAGGCAAACTCATCGTTATAGACGGCACTGACGGCTCAGGCAAGGCGACACAGGTCGAACTGCTTCGTAAGCGGTTGGTGCGAGAAGGGAAGACGGTCAAGGTTGTGGATTTTCCGGAATACTACAAAAATTTCTTCGGCACGTTCATCGGGCACTGTCTCTCAGAACAGTATTACAATTTCTTGCATACCCATCCGAAGATTGCGTCCGTACTCTATGCCGCAGATCGTTTTGAATCAAAAAGTGAGATTGAGGGATGGCTCAAAAAGGGTTACATCGTCATCGCGAATCGATATGTGAGCGCGAACCAGATCCACCAAGGTGGCAAGATTGCGAATGCAAAGAAGCGCGCTGACTATCTCAAGTGGCTTGATGAGATGGAGTACAAAGTTTTCAAAATTCCCCGACCGAGTATCGTCTTCTATCTCAGTCTGCCGATTCCAATCGTGCTCAAGCTCATCAAAGAGCGCAATCAGAAAAGTGGCCGCGCATATCTCGGAAAGAAAAAAGACGTGCATGAGAAAGACAAGAATTTCCTCGAGAATTCCAGAAAGAGCGCACTTTGGCTGGCGAAGCATGATCGACAATATGTGCAGATAGATTGTGCACGAAAAGAGGAGATTCTCTCGCGAGAAGAGATTCACGAAATGATTTATCAGAAATTACAGAAGAAAATATGAAACTCAAAATCAAAAAACTAAAACCAGAAGCGAAATTACCAAGCTATGCACATCCCGGAGATATTGGTCTCGATTTATATGCTATGGAGACAGTTACGATTCCACCGCTCGGACACTATCGTTTCTGGCATGGATTTGCATTGGAATTTCCGGAAGGATATGGTGGCATCATCATGGACAAAGGCAGTATTTCCAAGGCCGGATTGGCGCATATGGGCGGAGTGTATGATGCCGGCTATCGAGGTGAATACAATACACTGCTGGTCAATCTCAGTAGTGAGCCGTATACATTTGAAGCGGGTGACAAAGTATCTCAGCTCGTGATTTGTCCGATTGTGATTGCAGAACTTGAAGAAACTGATACATTGAGTGAGTCAGCTCGAGGCGAAGGACGTTTCGGCTCGACAGGGAAGAAATAGATACAATTTCTAATATCTAAGAACTAATTTCTAATGGAAGAAAAAATCAAACAATCAATCAAAAATGTTCTCGAAGATTTCGGTATTTCAACCGAAACTATTTCACTTGAGCATCCGGCTGATATGTCGCACGGCGATTATTCGACGAATGTCGCGCTCGTCGGTTTCAAAAAGTTGCAAAGTCCGCCAGCTGGCGGACCAAAAACGTTCGCCGAAGAAATCGTGGCGAAATTGCGCGAGCAGAATATTTCAAATGTCGCAGAAATTTCGATCGCCGGTCCGGGATTCATTAATTTCAAACTTTCTCCGAAGTATTTCACCGATGAGCTCGCAAATGTTCTCGCAGACGGCGAGAAATATGGCCGTGGCACTGCACTCCAAGGTAAGACAGTCATGGTGGAATACACCCAGCCGAATCCGTTCAAGCCATTTCACATCGGTCATTTGATGTCGAATGCAATCGGCGAATCACTTTCGCGCATCGTCGAGAATCAGGGCGCGAAAGTCATCCGTGCCAACTACCAAGGCGATATCGGACTGCACGTCGCGAAGGCGATCTATGGAATTCTCAAAAACCCTTCGAATCACTCAGGGCAAGCGGCCGGCGCATATCCGAAGGGTACTCCAGCCGAAGTCGCAGAATATATCGGCAAGTGCTACAGCGACGCGTCTAATCTCTATGACGAAGACATGGCTGCGAAAGCAGAAATCGACGCGCTCAATAAAAAACTCTATTACCAAGACGTCGAACTCTGGTCGCTCTATCAAGAGGGCAGACAGATCACGCTCGAAGCGTTTGAAGAACTCTACAAAATGCTCGGCACGAAATTCGATGTCTATTATTTCGAATCGGCAATGGCTGAAGAGGGCACGAAGCTCGTGGAGGAATTTCTCGATAAGGGAGTGTTTGAGAAGTCAGATGGTGCAGTTGTGTTCCATGCCGAGAAATACAATCCCAAACTCCATACCCGCGTATTTCTCACCAGCGCCGGACTCGCACCATATGAGGCGAAAGAAATTGGTCTCACCGTTCGTAAATTTGCTGATTACAATCCCGATATTTCTCTCGTCGATACGGCGACGGAACAGCGCGACTATATGATGGTCGTGACTGAAGCGATTCGCCAGATGTTTCCAGATAAGAAATACGCCGAGCGCATGATGCACGTCACGCACGGTATGATGCGCTTCGCGAGCGGGAAGATGAGTTCGCGCAAAGGCAATATCATCACCGGCGAATCACTCGTGCTCGATACGGTAGCACTCATCAGTGAGAAAATGACTGATCGCGGCTGGTCACTCGCCGAGAAAACTGAAGTTTCAGAAATCGTTGGCGTTGCTTCAATCAAATATTCTATTCTCCGTTCAAAAATCGGCAGCGATATCGTTTACGACGTCGAGAAATCTATTTCAACTGAAGGCGATTCCGGTCCGTATCTCCAGTATGCGCTCATGCGTGCGAAGTCTGTCCTCGAGAAAGCCAAAGCCGAAAAAATTAGTCCAAAAATTTCACACACTGCTGAGTCAGTAGGGGACTTCGAGAAGATGATCGTACGATTTCCCGAAGTTGCGCTCCGCGCGTGGAGCGAAGCTGAGCCGCATCACCTCATAACGTATCTCACCGAACTCGCATCGGGATTCAATTCGTATTATGCCCAGGGCAAGATCGTCGACCCGACTGATTCTCATTCTCCGCACAAACTTGCTGTCACGTCGGCATTTGCCACAGTGATGCGAAACGGCCTTTCTCTCGTCGGTATCAGAATTCCTGAGCGAATGTAGTAGCTACAAACCTGTGGAAAACGCCAAGGCGTAGCCTTGGCGTTTTCCACAGGTTTTTTATTTTGTTTGACAATGGAGAGACAACGCAGTACAGTTCAGAAAAACAATTCCCACTATGGCAACAAAAATACTATTTGACTGTGCGCAATTCTACAAGCATTGCCACGAGACTATGCAGAATCGCGCCAACGGGCTCGATACTGCAGATGAACCGATTGAAAAATATATTATCACAGTCTGTACGGCTGAAGGAATGAATGCGCATGCCCGAGCTAGTACACTCGCAGTGCATCTTCTGTATGACATGAAGCGCATCGCCAGCGTTTCTCGGATATCTCAGTTCATATTCGCTAAGGTTATTCGTTTTATCACGCATCGTTCGGATACGCTTAGAGCACTCATCTTCGAACCGGCAGTCATGGCTGCGGTCAAAGAAATCATGTTCGATGAGTATGTGGTTCCTGTGTTCCAGCTGCGCTTGATTGAACCGTTTGCATCTTCACCTGAAATAGAAGACCGGCTTTTTGTCGAAGAAGTTTTTGTGCCGCTGAAGCCCTATGTGCTCCTGCACCTCAAAACCAATTTCATGCCGTTCGTGCTCTGTAATGCACGGCTAAATTGGCGGGAGACAGTGGATGTTATTACCAAACGTCTTACCACTGATTATGAGAATACACTGAAAACACTCTTTGCCGCCTTCAATGTCCTGATGCATTCGGCACCGTCGGCGCAGGAATTCACACAAGTTTTGAAGCGATGGAAACACCTCTTGCTCCGCAGAGACAAGACACTGCTCAATGCGCCTATCAAAGCGCTTATGCAGATGGGAGAATGAAACAAATCTTCCTATCATTATAAAACCGGGTAGCTCGTTCTGTCCGGTTTTTTATTTGCCTTGCAATTTAGGCGTTCGGTCTTTATAATTGGCATATAAGCGTTGACGAGGCCATCACCTCCGAGCTTGGGGAAGAACGCTTCGGCGAGTAGACCCCCGCAAATGAAGCCCGCAAGGGGAAGTAAGGTGGTACCACGAGGAAACTCGTCCTTATACAGTAATTTATTATTGTTGTATAAGGACGAGTTTTTTATTGTATTGCCAGTCAGGCCGGGCCTCGCGGTTCCGGATTGCGAGGCCCGGCCTGACTACCACAAGAACTTTATGGAACACGAAATCAAAAAATCAGCAGCAGCCGAGCGGGAAGAAAAAGTTCTCGAATTCTGGCAGAAAGAAAATATTTTTCAGAAGAGTTTGGAGAAGAAATCTCCGAACGGCGAGTATGTTTTCTATGACGGTCCACCGTTTGCAACCGGACTTCCGCACTACGGACATATTCTCGGCAGCACTGCGAAGGATGCGATCGGACGTTATCAGACGATGCAGGGCTTTCATGTCTCGCGCCGTTGGGGTTGGGACTGTCATGGACTACCGATTGAGAACATCGTTGAGAAAGATCTCGGTATCTCCGGACACAAGGAAATCGAAGCTTACGGTGTCGGCAAATTTACCGAATATGCGCGCAGCAAAGTTCTGACCTACGTTCACGAATGGAAAAAAACCGTTGATCGCATCGGCCGTTGGGTGAATTTCGACGGGGGATACAAGACGATGGACAATACGTTTATCGAAAGCGTGTGGTGGGCGCTCAAAGAGCTCAGCCAAAAAGGCTTGCTCTACGAAGGCGTGCGCGTGCTTGCGTACTGTCCGCGCTGTGAGACGCCGATTGCAAATTCTGAAATCGCGATGGACAACAGTTACAAAGACATCACGGATATTTCTGTGTATGTGAAATTCGAACTTGTTGATGAACCCGGCACGTATCTCCTCGCATGGACGACGACGCCGTGGACGCTGCCAGGTAATACGGCGATTGCGATCAACACCGATATCGAGTATGTGAAAGTACATGTCGGAAGCATCAGTACCGAATGTGCTGAAAGATAAAGAATACACAATACTTGAAAAAGTTTCTGGTAAAAGTATTGTCGGGCGTTCATATATGCCACCGTTTGATTACTTCCGAGATGCAGAGATGCCAAACAAAGAAAACATCTGGAAAGTCTGGCATGCAGATTTCGTAAATACAGAAAAGGGAACTGGTATTGCTCATGAAGCACCAGCATTTGGAGAAGACGACATGAACCTCGCAAAGGAAAATTCTATTCCTTGGATTATTCATGTGACTCGTGAAGGTAAATTTACTGACGAAGTAACAGATTTTGCAGGAATGTTAGTCAAACCAAAAAGTGATGATGAAAAGACACGTCTGTCAGCAGATATTGCAGTTCTAAAATATCTCCAAGATACGGGTTCGTACTTCGCGAAGGAAAAAATCGTACATCCATATCCACACTGTCATCGTTGTGACACACCGCTTCTGTATTACGCGCTTCCATCATGGTTCGTCAATATCCAAAAAGTAAAAAGTGACATTCTCGCCCAAGCCGAGACCATGGAATGGGTGCCATCATATCTCAAAGATGGTCGATTCAAGAACATTCTTGAAGGTGCGCCTGATTGGACAATTTCTCGTAATCGCTATTGGGCGACGCCACTGCCGATTTACAAATCTCCGAGCGGTAAGGTGCTCACCATCGGTTCGCTCGACGAGCTCAAAGAAAAAATTAAGAAATCCGGCAACACGTATTTCGCCATGCGCCACGGCTATGGTCAGCATATGGAACACGGCGTGGTGAGTTCACTCGACCATGATTCATACCATCTGACTGAAGCGGGACACTCCGGCGTCGCACACAGCGCCGACAAATTGAAAGGCAAAGGCATCACGAAGATTTTCGCCTCGCCGCTCCTGCGTACAAAAGAGACGGCAAAGATTGTGGCCAAACATCTGGGGCTAGATCCCGAGAGTATCATCATCGACGACCGCCTGCGCGAATATGATTTCGGTTCATGGGATGGCAAGAATTGGAAAGATTTCGTCAAGTATCGCGATGCGCACCTGCATAGCTATACCGACACACTCGGCGGCTCATCGCTTCTCGAGACGAAGAAGCGCTTTGGCGAGTTCATGTATGACATCGAAGCGACGCATTCAAATGAGACGATTCTGATCGTCACGCACGGCATATTCTTTGAAACTGTCCCTGCCGTGCTTGAAGGTGCAGACAATACGCGTTCGTTCGAAATACTCTTCAATGAATTCAAGAATTACCGAATCCAGCCAGCCGAGGTTCGCGAAATTTCGTTTATTCCCATTCCACATAACGAGAATTACGAATTGGATTTTCACCGACCGTATATCGATGACATTACACTCGTACATGATGGTGAAGACTATACCCGTGTGAGTGAAGTTATTGACTGTTGGTTTGAATCTGGCTCGATGCCATTCGCGCAAGATCATTATCCGTTCGAACGTCCGAATTGGCACAAAGAAAATTTCCCAGCCGGCTTCGTCGCCGAATACATCGCCCAAACGCGCACCTGGTTCTACTACACGCATGTTCTCTCGACAATTCTCTTCGGCGCAGCGCCATTTCGTCATGTGGTAACGACCGGTACGCTCCAAGCAGAGGATGGACAGAAGATGTCCAAGTCGAAGAATAATTTCCCTGATCCATGGATTCTCTTCGATAAATTCGGTGTCGATGCGCTCCGTTTCTACCTCATGTCGAGTCCGCTCATGAAAGGCGAGGATTCTAACTTCTCCGAGAAAAGCGTTGCCGAAGTCGCAAGCAAAATCGTCTCGCGCCTCGATAATGTGCTCACGTTCTACGAATTGTATCGAGACACATCAATTGAAACTGACTCTGGCACAATATCAGATAACGTTCTTGATATTTGGATTATCTCACGACTCAACCAACTGATCGGCGAAGTTACTGCCGGCATGGAAACCTACGATATGGTTGCCGCGACTCGTCCCGTAGAACTGTTCATCGAAGATTTATCGACGTGGTATCTCCGACGTTCTCGTGATCGAATCAAGGACAACGATACACAGGCAAAACAAACACTCTACACAGTTTTGAAGACTGTCGCGAAAATTATCGCACCGGTTACACCGTTTACAGCAGAAGATATTTGGCTGCGATTGAAAAATGATACTGATGTCGAAAGCGTACATCTGACAAATTGGCCAGTTCCAACTAAAATGGATGAGGAGGTAATTTCGGATATGTACCTTGCGCGGCTTGTTGTCTCATTGGGCTTAGAAAAAAGACAAAAAAGTAATTTAAAAATAAAACAACCTCTGAAAAAGATGAAAATCAGAATATCAAAAAATCTTCCAGAAAAGTATTTTGATTTGATTAAAGAGGAATTGAATATAAAGGAGATAGAATTCGAACATGTTACGGGTCTAACGGTGATAGAAGTTGAACTTGATACTGTCATTACTCCCGAACTCAAACACGAAGGCGATTACCGCGAACTCGTGCGCGCCGTGCAGGATATGCGCAAGAAAGAAGGACTCACGCCGAGTGATGTCATCACACTCACACTCCCCACAAGTGCAGAGGAGATTGTCACAGGATTTGAAGATGATATGAAGAAGACGGTTCTGGCAGAGGAAATTGTATTTAGTGGAGAAGAAATAAAAGTAGAAAAATAAAAAAACGTCTGATCAACTTTGATCAGACGTTTTGCTTTTTAATTTTGTTGCCGGTTTATTTCGGCAGTGTTTGTTTCAAACACACAATAGCATTTGAGATTTTCTCATCTTCCTCAACCATGAAATAAAATCCAATAGGTTTTGTTTTTTTGGTTTCGTCGATGAGGCATTTTACCAGATGAACTGTTTTGTGTCTTCGGATGAACTCCTGTTTTTCTGAGGTTAAATAATCATCATCTTCAGGATCATTGATTTGTTTCTCATATCCTGCTACGAGAAAAATAAGCGTGTAATAATTATTTTTTCCGTATTCTATATTCATCGCAATTTGCTTGGCGGCGTGTTCTACCTGGTCCGGTGTCAGTGCATTGGATTCAAAATCAGTAACACGGTTCCCGATAGACCTTAAGAGACCGAATTTGCCGATGTCACGCAGACAGGCGTACTCGCGAACCTCTGTTTCTTTACAGCTTCGGTAAATATACTCACGAAAACAGTTCTTATCTCCCATGGTGCTCATACCCCGAATAAATTTTGATGTTCGTGGTATTTTGCCCCCAGTAGTTTTTGGAAGAACATGTGTGCTACCAGTGTATTGCAGTGGACGACGAGCGTTTAGCGCTAGAGTTTCAAAAACTCTAGTGATTTTTTCAGTGATGAATCTCTCAACACGAATGTCTGTCCGACTTTCTCCCAAGAGTAAATCCAGACCTTTTTGAGTTGATTCGTCAGATGCTTTCGCAGTGTCACTAGTAAGAAGGTTCAAATGTTTTAAGTTTTTCATGTGTTTGTTTTTCTGTACCATACAGTATCCAAAACACTATGTCAAATCAGAAAACTAACCAGGCAAGGCCTAAATCCGACAGGCCGGGTCTGACAGACCCGGCCTGTAACTTGGGGGCTTGGGTTTCAAGTGATAGAATTGTGATATGAAAAAAATCTACATCGTACATGGTTGGGATGGCTATCCGGAAGAAGGTTGGTTTCCATGGTTGAAATCCAAGCTTGAAGAGCAGGGCTGTGAAGTCATCGTGCCGCAACTTCCTGATGCTGCTAATCCGAGAATAGAAAACTGGGTGCCTGCACTGCAACGTGTTGCCGGTATGCCCGATGAGAATACGTATTTCGTCGGCCACAGCATGGGATGCCAGACGATTGCACGATATCTCGAAGCGCTGCCGGATGGTGTCATAGTCGGCGGAGTCGTGTTCGTCGCTCCATTTCTGAAACGTTTGACCGAACTTGAAAATCCCGAAGTAGAAGCGCTTGCCGCTCATTGGTTGACGGCGCCGCTTGATCTCATGAAAGTAAAATCTCATCTCAGGGCAAGCACGGCGATTTTTTCTGACAATGACAACTTTGTCCCGCTCGACAATGTCGATGCATTCAAAAACGTGCTCGGTTCGGATATTGTCGTTCTCTCCGGTCGTGGACATTTCAGTGGTGGAGTGAACGGCTGTTTCGAATTGCCTGAAGCATTGGAAGCATTACAGGGAATGATGAACTAATGGCTCATCACATCTATCACACTCACGCATTTATTCTCAGCTCCCGCCCATCGGGAGAGGCGAATAAGTCATATGCACTCTACACGCGTGAACTTGGGCTCGTGTATGCCGATGCGCGCGGCGTGCGACATGTGCGTTCACGACTCCGCTACGCGCTCACGGATTATGCGAGCGCACGGGTGGATCTCGTGCGCGGGAAGAATATCTGGCGCATCACGTCTGTCGCTCCAGCAGAATCTTTTTCAAATATCTTCAATAATTCTCGTGCCGTGCATCTCGTGGCGCGCACATCGGAACTCGTGAAGCGTTTGTGCGTCGGTGAATCCGCGCACGTGGAAATTTATGACGACATGATGGCAGCATTTGGATATCTCAATCGCGTCGATGTGACAATTGCCGAAGTCGAGGCGACCGAACTCGTGCTCGTGCTCCGAATTCTCGCCACGCTCGGCTACATCGGCCGCGGTGACACGGTCAGCCCATACCTCGATGCGTCATTTCTCTCTGCACCAAAGGAAATTCCTGCGGAAAATAGGAAGACGATTCTGTTTGAAATCAATCGAGCGCTCCGCGAAAGTCAGTTGTAGTTGCATTTTTCTCCCCCTGCCAAGGGGGAGTGCCCGAAGGGCAAGGGGGTGTATCCCTGAATCAGAGAAATACACCCCTCCGGTCTTCGACCACCTCCCCTTAGCAGGGGAGGAAGAATCCGGATATGCTATAATTTATTCCATGATAGACGACAGCAAACTCCGCCGCATCGAAGACTTGCAGAAAAAATTATTTTCCCGCGATCCGTCGCGCTTGCCACCGAAACGCCAAGGCATTCTGCATGCGACACCGCATGACGCGCCGCGTACATGGAGTGATGTCGTGCCTGCCGCTGCTGGTACCATGAAAGAAACTATGAAACGAGTCACCGCACATACACCATTTTTCAAAAAGTTTTTTATTTTCGCTGCGATTTTCTTCGTCATCGCAGTCGGTTTTGGTTTGTATATGTTTAAGACCGGTGGCAACAGCGTCTCGACCGACAACGTTGCCATCTCCGTGCTCGGCAACGCATTCACCTCCGGTGGCGAAGATCTGCCGCTCCAGATTGAAGTTACGAATAAGAATCCCGTTGCCTTACAGTAT
>CALRCI010000021.1 GCA_943354525.1 Candidatus Nomurabacteria bacterium
TCTCTAAAAGCCAAGGGTCTGATTGCTCTAGAAGTGCGTGGATTCAAGCAAAAATTCGTAGCTGAAGATCCGAGTAAGCTTGAAACAGTCCTCGAGCTGAAGAAAAATGCTTTCAAGAAAGTTCTACCGGAATTGCAGGCCATGAAGAACGCCCAAGACGATGGAGGATTTATTCGCTACTTCGAAGGATTTGAAGGAATTAAATCTATTTACGAATCAATGATTACTGACATTCGCCCACATGAAGATTATTCTGTTATTGGAAATATGGACAAACTATTGCCGCTCGACCAGAAGTTTTTCGAGGATTTTTTTGACCGCCGTGCAAAATTAAATATCAATCTACGAATTCTCGTGCAGAGAAACCAGGGCGGGGATTGGTTCAAGAGGTACGAACGAAACATGAACGCACAGGTCCGCTACCTGCCAGAACACACGAAGCTCAATACTAACCTCGTTATGATTCCGCGACGCATGCTGATTCACGAACTGACTGAACCGATCAAGGGGATCGTGATTGAAAACAAGCGTTCTATCGACATGCAACGAGAATTATTTGAACTGATTTGGAAGTCGGCGGAAAGAGAAAATGAGGCTTCATCAAATCCGCGTTCTCATATACAATAGAATCACATGGACAACAACACAGAGCCACAGGCGCCGATGCCGCCATCACAGATACCAAAGCCACCGGAGAATTCCGGCAATGATTTGAAGACATTGCGCACACTGTCGAGCGACCTTGCCGAAGCAATTCGTGAAGGAAATGCCTCGAAGGCAAATGTCGTCATCGCTGAGAATGATCGCCGACACCGCGAAGAGGGAGCGGCAACGCCGCAGAAAAAATCTGGGCTGTATCTCGTCGGAGGAATTGTACTCTTATTCGTGGGCGTACTTGCTATCGTATTTTTCTTCATGAAAAAAAGCGCTCCGGTCACGACGGTCAATACGCAATCACGTATTCCAACACTCTTCGTGCCTGATTCGCTCATATCGATAGATATTGCCAATAAAGTTCCTGATGATACCAAAGGCATGATCGCTGCGCATGTCACCAGTGATGCCTCGAAACTCAATACGATCGAGCAGATATACTTCACGAACGCCGCAGTACCGCTTTCTGCTCAGAACTTCTTCATCGCCATCGGTACGAAAATGCCGGCGCGACTGACGCGCAGTCTCGATCCGATGTTTGAAATGGGAATCCACGCCTTCTCCGGCAACAGTCTCTTCGTGATCTATAAGACCAACGACCCAGCGACTGCCTTCAGCGGCATGCTCGAATATGAGACAACGCTCTTCGATGACTACTACAAGATGTTTGGTATTGATATAACCGGAGATCACGCTGGACTCTTCTCGGCGAAGTGGTCTGACCGCGTGGTGAAGAATCAGGACGCGCGCGTTCTCACCGATAGTTCTGGAAAAGTTGTGCTGATGTATGCATTTCTCGGCAGCAACAAAGATACACTTATAATTACCGATCGAGATACGACCCTCGATGAAGTCGTGCGGCGAATTACCGGCACAGGAATCGTGCGTTAATAAAAATCTGTGGAAAACGCCAAGGCTACGCCTTGGCGTTTTCCACAGATTTTTTAATTCTTCGGACGATACTGCAACGCTTCAAGAATATGGACATCGAGAATATCCGATGAATCGGCGAGGTCGGCGATCGTGCGGGCGAGTTTGATAACGCGATGATACGCGCGCGCCGAGAGATTGAGACGAGCGGCAGAGTCGGTCAGAATCTTTTTCACGTCGTCGGAGAGTGACACATATCGAGAGAGATCTTTGACCGTCATGTCAGCATTGACCGTGCCAATGCGTCCGGAATCTCTGAACCGTTCGCGTTGTAACTCCCGCGCATGAATCACGCGCGCCCGGATTATTTCAGTCGTCTCGCCGGATGGAACATCGTCACCCAGTTTATTGTATTCGACATTCGACACCGTCAACCAGATATCGATGCGATCCATGATCGGTCCGGAAATTTTGCGCGCATATCGCGCGAGATCGGACGGTTTGCAAATGCACGGCCTGCCGCGGTTGCCGAGATTGCCGCACGGACACGGATTCATCGCGGCAATCAAAATAAAGTTTGAAGGAAAAAGCGCCGTACCGCGAGCGCGAGAAATAGTAACGACGTTATCTTCGAGTGGTTGACGAAGCGATTCGATGACGCGCTTTTCAAATTCAGGAAATTCATCGAGAAACAGTACGCCGCGATGTGCGAGCGTCACTTCGCCGGGGCGGGGATACGTTCCGCCACCGATCATCGAAACATACGATGAGGAATGATGCGGCGAGCGAAACGGCGGAAGCGTGATGATATCTCCTGAGAGCGCGCCGGCAATCGAATGAATACCGGTAATCTCAAGCATATGTTCACGAGAAAGTTCCGGGAGCAAATCACGAAAAACTCGTGCGAGCATCGTCTTGCCCGTACCCGGCGGCCCGGACATGGCAGCATTGTGTCCGCCAGCTGCGGCAATTTCAAGGCCGCGCTTCGCACCTTCTTGGCCGCGAATATCAGAAAAATTAATATCGTTATCGCGCACGGGATAGATGATTTCAGTTTCAGGTATCGGCGTCATTTGAAACAGTGGAAGAGAATTTTCAGATTCATTCTGCGCTGGCGGTGGAGAAAGATGTGCAATTATTTCTTTCAGATTTTTCACGCCGTACACGGTGATGCCGCGCACGAGCGCCGCTTCGCGAGCATTGCCAACCGGTACGTACACTTCAGTAAATCCGCGACGGCGCGCTTCTTCGACGAGTGGCAATGTGCCTTTGATTGCGCGGAGCTGTCCGTCGAGCGACAGTTCTCCGAGAAATAATTTTCCTTCGGGATCGAATTCCATTTCTCCGAGCGAGAGCAAATAGGCAAGCGCAATACTGAGATCGAAATACGCACCTTCTTTTTTCAGGTCGGCGGGCGAGAGTGAGACAACGATTTTCTGGTTCTGACTCTTCGGTGAAGTGAAGCCGGAATTCTTGAGCGCGGCGCTGACACGATCACGCGCCTCGTCGACGGCTTTGTCCGGTAATCCGACAACGGTGAATGCATGCAGACTGTTTTTTGAAATATCTATTTCAATCGTAATAATGTGGCCGCGAAGCACATGCGGCTGGGCGCTATAGAGACGTGCGATGGGCATGGGACGTGAGTGAAGCTCATAAGATGCTTTCGGCATCCCCAGCCTCCGCCTCCGCCAAAGTGGGCGGACAACGGATTCGGCCAAGGTTAGAGTATACAAAAAATTCAGCGCTTCACCTGTGGAAAACGCCAAGGCGTAGCCTTGGCGTTTCACAGAGAATTATTCGCGGTGTGCGATACAAGTTCGCGCAGCGGGATTTGCCTTCAACCGTTCTTCCTCAATCGGTCCGCCGCACTTCTCACAGCGGCCATATGTACCGTTTTCGATATTTTTGAGCGCTGATTGGACATCATGATATCGCCCTTCGAGAATGCCAAGCGTAGCGCTGTGTTCTTCGTAGGCCACTGCACGATCCGCTCGATCATTCTCATCGGCCTCCTCGTCGCTTGCAGAGAATCCGCTGGTCGCTTGCCAGTCACTATGCACTTTATCGAGCTGACCGAGACCGGAAAGTTCTGCCTCAAGAGTTTTCAATTCTTCTTCTAATTTTTCTTTGAAAATTTTATGATTGGCCATACGCACATTCTATCATGTCCCCATCACCTGTGGAAAACGCCAAGGCGTAGCCTTGGCAAAACCGTTACACAGAAAAGGGAGTGGGGATTCTATGGTACTATCTCTACATGTTTCACAAGGCCAAAAAATCGCTCGGGCAGAACTTTCTCCACGCGCCACAGGTCATAACAAAAATGGTTCTTGAAGCCGGAATTGGCATTGGCGATATGGTACTTGAAATCGGACCGGGCAAAGGAGTATTGACTGCGGGACTGCTTGAAGCTGGCGCCCACGTTATCGCCGTAGAAAAAGATCGTGACTTGATTGCTTTGCTTCGAGAAAAATTTACCGACGCGATCGGCAAGGGACAGCTGCAACTTGTCGAAGATGACATCCTGAAATTTGATCCGAAAGAATACAAATTACGCGCAGCGCAATACAAAATCGTCGCAAATATTCCGTACAATATCACCGGCGCGATTATCGAACGCTTTCTCGCCGATGTCACCGCACCGTCACGAATGATTCTTCTTGTCCAGAAAGAAGTCGCCGCACGCATTAGTGCAACTAATGGCAAAGAAAGCATTCTGTCGCTCTCAGTCAAAGCATTCGGCATACCGAAACGGATTATGAACGTGGGTGCGCGCTATTTCCGTCCGGAACCGAAAGTAGATTCTGCAGTTATCGCAATTACTGAAATATCAAAAAAGAATTTCAAGAAAACCGGCGATGAAAAAAAGTTCTTCACGCTCGTCAAACAGGGATTCGCGCACAAACGAAAACTGCTCATCGGAAATCTATCGGGGAGTGCGATGTCGAGAGAAAAACTGGCGGATGTTTTCAAAAAACTATCGATTCCAATTTCTGCTCGCGCCGAAAATCTGAAGCTCGCGCAGTGGCTCGCGCTCGCCCGCGAACTGTCCTGACAAAAAAGCTGTGGAAAACGCCAAGGCGTAGCCTTGGCGTTTTCCACAGGGGTAACTTGCGAATATTCCTGCTTCGTCTACAATCGTAACCTTATGGCAATAAGAAAACATGGCGCGTTTATTCCCGGAGAAATCTATCATGTCTACAACCGAAGCGTCGGCGATATGAAGCTTTTTCGTACGAAGTACGCCTGCGCCCGCGCACAAAAAACGCTCTTCCTCGTGAACAGTACCGAGACTTACGGACCGAGCGATACGCCTTCGAAAGAATTCTGGGAAATGTCTCGCGGCGAGCCGCTCGTCGAGATTCTCGCATATGCATTCATGCCGAATCACTTTCATCTCTTGCTCCGTGAATGCACCGACGGAGGAATTACGAAATTCATGGGGCGCTTCTCGACCAGTATCGCCATGGCATGGAATGCCGGACACGAGCGCACGGGTATCGTATTTGAGCGCACATTCCAATCGCGACATGTAGATTCCGATCGCTATCTCAAAAAACTTTTTGCGTATATCCATCTCAATCCGATTTCCATCATCCAGCCCCAATGGAAAGAGCGTGGCATCAAATATCCGAGTGCTGTTGAGCACTTCTTAAAAAAATATTCTGCCTCAAGTCTGCCAGATTATTTTGGTGAAGAACGCAACGAGTCGGCACTCATTGCCCCGAATCTTTTTCACTCTCTTTTTGCCAACGACACGCATCTGCTCCGCGAACTGATGGAGCACATCCCGCGTCGCAATGAACTGAATGATTTTCTCGGCGCGTCAGTGGAAAACGCCAAGGCGTAGCCTTGGCGTTTTCCACAGACTGCATGATATACTTACGTCATGCGATATTTTCTCTATGCAGTAGCAGCAGTTTCAGTCCTTTCAGCGTCGTTCGTGTTGTATGGCAGAGTGGCTCATGGAGCAGCTGAACCCGCATATCAAACCACTACTTCAGAACTGGCGATTCCGACCAGTGCATCTGGCCCAGACGGCGGCGGGCGGGTTTCCTTCGGCGGGCGAGTCATACTGACCCAGATTCCCGGTGTAACCTGCACTGGATCAGGAACGGGTCCCGTCGTACTTTCCTCAAATGCCTCAGGAGCTTTCAGTTCGACAGCTAATACAATCAAGGCCATCACGACTGCTGCGAAGCAGCTTAATACCGATGCCACGAATAGCGGAAATCCTGACCCGACGGCCATCGTCGGACCGATGGTCAAGACGATTTCTGATGCATACAAAATCCTACCGTTTTACTTGTCAGGTTCGGGGACACCGCGCCCTGGCGGTTTCGTCCTCGGTCGACATCCGTTCATGCCCGATCTCTCAACCTGCAGCATTCAGCTCGCAGAAATAAAAATCCCGTTTCCCGTTTTTAAAAGCTCCAAATACGGAGTATCTCATTAGTAGTTATGGCTGATATTCTCCCTTCCAAAAAATTCCTGTTCAAGGCACTCGCAAGCATCGGCGCTTTGGGTCTTATCATCTATCTGGTCAAATTTCCCCCACACGTGAACTGGGGAAGAACTGCCGGCGTACCGATCGCCAAAGTCCTCGCCGTCGATCCGAACATCACCGTCAACGGACTGGTTGATACTGACTCGAATGGCAACGGCATTCCCGACTGGAAAGAAGCACTCTATGGTCTTGATCCGACGAAACCGACGACTGGAGGTATTTCCAATAAATCTATTATTGAAGCACGCCAAGCAGCAGCAAATACTGGCAGTGCTGGAGCCGGCGCATCTTCGGAGAGTACTGCAACGGATGACACTGACCAATTCACTCGCCAATTCTTCAGTACGATCATTTCACTCAAGCAATCCGGCGCGCTCAACGAGGCGGCACTCGCCAATCTCGGCGCATCTTTCTCTGATGCCATTCTCGGCGGAGCAACTCTCTCTACTACCTATACGAAAGCTGACCTGACTATCGTCTCTGATACCAAGACCAAAGAAACGGCCTATCGCACATCGCTCGGAGCGCTCGCCAAGAAATACACGGACCGAAATTTCGGTACTGAGATGAAAGCCGTTGCCGACGCGCTCGCCACGGGTGATCCGCGGCCGCTCTCGGGACTGCCGCTCATCGCCGCAGACTATACAAGTCTCGCTCGAGATCTGAAGAACGTCAGCGTGCCAAGCCCGCTCGCAACATCGCACCTCGCGCTCGTGAATAGTTATCAGAATCTGGGGGAGACCACGCTCGCCATGGATGCAATCCTCGACAATCCGATTATCGGTATGCGCGGCGTACTGTTATACAAGCAGGCGCTCGATGCCGTAAAAAAATCGAATGACGATATACAATTCTATTTCTCGCAAAGAAAATAATGTATACTATAGAGTACAGACATGACACCAACGACTCTTTCTAGAAAAATTATCACTCTCTCAGCAACCGCGCTTCTTATATGCGCGCTCCTCAGTGGTCCTCGGAGCATTGAGGCACAATCCACTCCAGTCATCGGCACTGGTTTTACATTTCAGGGCGTCGGTGCAGCTATCATCGGCTGTTCCAATGTCTCAGAGACACTCAATGATCCGATCAATGAGCTGGCGAGCAGTGCTGAAGAGGGTTTCGCGACGATTACCTCTGAACTCGGCGTCAGTGGCAGTGTCGAAACACACGACAAAGAATTGGGCACCAAACTCCAGAAGACTGAGAAGGCTATCCAAGTTATAAAAAAAGATGAGAACGCGAAGAAGAAGCGCGACGAATGCCTCAACGGCATCGCCTATGCGACGGCGAAATCCATCCTCGCCGATGTCACCAAGAAAACCATTAACTGGGCGTCGACCGGATTCGGCGGCAATCCATTTTATGTGCGCGACCAGCAGACATTTTTAAACGGCATTGCCAGCCAGCAAGTCTCGCAAATCATTGCTGATATACAGAATAAGACTCCCTACAGCAACAGCATCTCCCAGAGCATCGTACGCCAAAATACACAAAGTTTCGCAAATAATTTCAAATATAATCTCGATACGATCATCGGCCATCCGTATGACGAGAATGCGAGCTTCGCCGACAACGGCGGCTGGACCGGATTTCTCGCGCATACGACGAGATCAGCAAACAATCCTGTCGGCGCACAACTGGAAACGCAACGTGAACTCGCCGAACGGACGCAAACTGCACAGGACAATGCCAATCGGGAATTGGCACAGAACAATGGCTTTCTCTCTGAGAAAAAATGTGTTACCCGCACTGGCGGACCGGTTGTTACCGGTTCGACCGGCAACGCCTGTGACCACTACGAAGTGCAGACACCGGGCATCATCATCGAGCAGCAACTTTCGCAAGTGCTTGGCACGCCGATCCGCCAGCTTGAACTCGCCGACACCATCAACGAATCGCTCGGCTCGGTTTTCGACTCTCTTTTGAATACGCTCTACAACAAAGGTTTGAATGCGCTCGGTTCAGCTATTGCGACGCAGAGCGGCACTGACTATTCTATGGTCGGCACTGCATACGGCAATAATTCAAGCATCACCACAGGAGGAACAGGGAATTCCTCATCAGTGATTACGGGATCATTTTCTGGTAACGGCACCTACAACGGCTTGCCCTCGGTGAATTCCGGCAATTCATGGTTCGCATCAAATCAGGATTTCAATATCAAACGACGGGGCGATCTCGACCAAGTCATCAAGGTACAGGAAGCGTATTTAGCCAATGTTCAGAAATCCCAGCCGCCGCTCGACAAGATCGTACCCGCCATTGCCTACCTCGATTACTGTATTCCTGGTCCGAATCCGGCATGGACGGATGAAGCGAATGCGAGCGTTCAAGAAGCGATTTATGCATTTCAAAATGCTAACTGGAACGGCGGATCTCCAGAATTCAAGACACTCTCGCAGAGATACACCGACATAAAAGCCATCATGGACGCCTATATCAATTTCGCGGGAGGAGGCTACATTACGAGCAGCATGGTTGATACGGTTGCGACCGCTATCGTCCATCTCTTCGGAGGGAAGACTATCCAAGAGCGAATTGATGAGGATAACTTAGATGCAGCCGCAGCGGCAGTGCAGGCCGAACAGGATTTCTATACGGCCATGCGCCAAGCAGCTCTCGATTTGCAGACAAATTTCGTCCGCTATCGTAGCGCAGTGATTGATCGATATGCACCAAAGAACAATCTTCCGGTCGCCGCCGATGCCTATGAACTCATCAAGAACTTACGTAATTACGATGCGAATATTACCCAAGCGAAAAGCGATTATCAGGACGAGATCGATCGCACGAATCTGAACATCTATCGATTGAAGCAGATCCAGAAACGCGTGAATGTCATCCTCGCCAATGCCGAGCGTCGACAGCGACTGAGTTCTGGAGCATGCGCGACGGCTGCACCACAAGGTGGTCTGACTGCAACAGGACTGAGCGGAACTTCTACGAGCGGTGTGAATATCACGGGTAGTACGGTACACGGCGGAACAATTTTCAGCTTGCCAGGCAGCACGGGAGGGTTAGGTACTGGAGCACAGCAAAATGGATTACCGGCAGGACTATAAAAAATAAATCATCATGAGCAACCGCAAAAAGAAAATTCTCATAATCGTCGGCATCATCATTCTCATCCTCTTGATCGTGCTCTTCTTCATCTACAAGAAAAAACAGGCCGCGAAAAAAGCTGCGCTCGGCGGGAGCGCCGTCATTACCGACTTCGGTCCTGGAGGCGGTCCGACACCCTCAATCAGCGGGGGAGACAACGGCCAGACTGGTGTTCCGGGATCAGCCATTGGAGAGAACGGCGGCACAATACCACCAGTGACTCCATCGACAGGTGCAGCAAGCAATGGCACTCAATCACCAGCCGGATTTCCAGCTGCAAACCCACCGGCAGCGCCGCTCGCCGCATCTTTCAATACTCCGAATGTCACCACGACTATTTTGAACGGCCAACAAACTCCGTGTGTCACTTCGACGGGAACCATTATCGGTACTGTTCCGTCCAGTACTTCCAGTACTAATCCGCTGGTCAGCGCCGCCAATGGCCCTATTTCTACTGCACCGACTAGTGGCACTGCAGTACTTTCATCAGGAACTTCCGGCGGCAGTGTCCTTCCTTCCGGTACTGCATCAGCTGCAACTACTGGAGCTGTCAAAGGTCCAAGTGCCACCGGCCATAGTGCTGTCGGCACGAGCGCGGTTGCGGG
>CALRCI010000022.1:0-3990 GCA_943354525.1 Candidatus Nomurabacteria bacterium
GTACTGTTTGTCAGCGCCATCACCGATGACATATACATCCGGCAATCCAACTGCTTGGAGGTATTCATCCACCATCACGCGTTTCTTCGGAGACAGTTGCAGTGTCGAAATCGAATTATAGAGCGCATTGATTTGCTGGCCGGCAGTCCAGATGACCGTGTTCGACTGGAGTGACATGTCCTTCATGTACACTTCTTCGACTTCAGTCTTCTCGAGCTGACGGTTGAGGAAAATATTCACGCCGAGCTTGCGGAGACGTGCCAGCACACGCGCCGATACGTCAGCCGGAAGCTGCGGCACGAGACGTGAATTGGATTCGATGAGATCGATTGTCACAAGCGACGGCTCGACATTGTAGACTTTTGCAAGCTTCGCCATGTGCGCTGAGAGATCGCCGGCAACTTCGACACCCGACGCTCCGCCACCAACGATGACGACGTGGAAATGCGCGACCATCTCTGCCTGAGTCGGATGCGAATGTTCTTCGAAGAGCGACGTGAGATGAATCTTTAGCGCGAGCGCTTCTTTAATCGATTTGAAACCATACGAAAGCGTATCGAGTCCGGGGAGATTGAAATAACTTGTCTGGCTGCCAAGTGCGAGCACGATTGAATCATACGAGAGTGAAAGTCCGCCCGTCGTCGTGACCGTGCGCGTCGTCGTATCAACTCCCGTCACCGTATCGAGAATAATTTTCACGCCAGCCGGAATCATGTACGAAAGCGGGACGGCCACTTCGATCGGTGCCGCACCAGTCACGACGCGATAGAGTGCCGGATAATATTCGAAATAACTCTTGTTCGAGATGAGTGTAATTGATGAGCCGCGAGGCAGGCGCTTCGCCAATTCTCGTGCCGCAGCAACGCCCCCAAATCCTCCACCCACGATAATTACCTTTTTGCCCGTGTTTTCCATGTAAATATAGTAGCATGGGAGCAGCAAAATACTTAGAATACATGGCTTGGAGGGGCTTACGGAGACTGGCGAAGCAAAACCTACAGGCCGGGCCTAGCAAATCCAGAACCGCTAGGCCCGGCCTGTAGGTTTTTGGCATCTGTAAGAAACCTTGACACCCCCCGTCATCAGAGGTGAACAAGCAAAAACATAACTAAAAACAACATAAAACTATGCATCAACAATTATCGACTCCGCAAGCAATCCTTATCTGTAGCATCATTGCAACACTATTCATCTCAGGGTTCGTAGCCATTCAATTCTACAATCCAAAGAAGAAAAAAGGATAAATTAAATCTAATAGGAACTCAACAAAGAGTTCCTATTATCTGTTTCTATTATTTTTTAAGAATTATTCTGTTATACTAAACTAATGTAAGCGCATCCGTTCTCACCCGTCACCCAGTATGAATCCCACAAGTATCACAATCGAAAACCAGTTTCTCGCCGCCTATGATGCGAATCATGATGCGATTTTCCGTCTGGTCTTTTTCCAAACACGCGACCGCAATGTCGCCCTCGATCTGACGCAGGAAACATTCACTCGCGTCTGGGTCTATCTCCAAGGCGGCAAGACGGTAGACAATCTGCGCGCATTCCTCTTCCAGAGTGCCAGAAATGCCGTCATCGACTACCGCCGGAAGAAGAAGTCCGATTCGCTCGATGCCATGTACGAAGCAGGATTCGAACCGGCAAACAGCGATCACGAGAAGATCCTCACTCAGTTTGATGCCAAAGATCTCGCCGATACGCTTGAACTTCTGGATGCGCCGTATCGTGAAGTCGTCACCCTCCGCTATCTGTCTGAATTGACGATCAGTGAAATTGCCGCTACGATCGGTGAATCAGAAAACAATGTCAGCGTCCGCCTCCACCGAGGCATCGCAAAATTAAAAGATTTGTATCACACCCGTTATGGAACCAATTAATACACAATTCAATACTGCTCGCCAGATCCGTATGACGGAAGAAGAAACACGCACCGCCCGCGCACGTCTTTCTTCTTTTATGGCTGCGAATCCCCTGCCACCGTCTGCGAAGATCAGTGCGCCAAAAGCCGTCCATGCGTTTTCGTTCGGCAAGATGCTTACAGCTGTCATGATTGTCGCCGTAGCCGGTGCTGCGATTATCGGTATCCTCTCACTCAATGCGAATCAAGGAGACACGCTCTATCCGGTACGGACATTTATCAGCGGCATTTTCAATCAGAACACCGTTCCCGTACAGCCGACAGCCACGCCTGAAGTCGTACCGACAAAAACAGATCAAGAGCCGACACTGCCAGTCACTCCGACAAAAGATACGACGGGCGGAGTAGTACACACCACACCATCTGACGGCACGCATAATCCGACTGATCCGATCAAACCGCCAAAAGATTCCGGCTCAGGAACTGTGACACTCTGTGATCCAAAACTCGCAACTCCCGATGCTCCCTGCCGCTAATCTTCATAAAACTCAAACTCGTCTCCAACTGCATCCGATTCAATTGAATCGGATGCAGTTTTCTTTTGTTTTAACCAACGGTATCCGACATAACCGCCGCCAATGAGAATGATCACTCCGAAAAATATCAGCGCGTAGGGCAACTCTCGGGAACGACTGATTGGTACACTAGAAATATTTGCTGGAAGCGCCTGAGCAACTCTCGAAACTTTTGGTATTGAATTATAGGATTTTGTTGCTGTTTTTGCTTGTGTACCTACAGTGCTTGGTTCAGGATACTGCGCTTCAACATCTCCTGAAGGATAGTTTAGCTTGATTGAAACAATATCTGTAGATGTAAATCCGGTTACTTTTGGATTGAAAGTAATTTTTCTTCCTTGCAAGACAATCGTGTTCTTGGGGATTACGAACTGCTTCGCTCCCGCTTCAAGAATGAAGTTTGAGAGATCTACCTCATACGAAGATTTATTGGAGAGTTCAATCGCGCCGTTCGAAAACACATTTGAAATAACCGTCGTCGGATCTATTACGGTGATGAGTATTCGTACTGTTGCATCTGGAATATCAGCTCCTAGAGGAAACGGGCTCGTATGATATTCGAGCATGACGATATATGTTCCGGGATATGCGTATACATAGTCGAACGGCGTGAATTTCATATCTACACGTGAATAGCCATCACCAAGTGACCAGAGGAATCGCCCATCCCAGATCTTTTCTTTTTTGGGACTGAGTACAGAACCATCGAAGTGAACGAGTGTATTCGCGACGACCGTTGTCTTCGCTGTAACCATCGCAACTATTTTTGCTTCCGGCGCAGGAGGAGATTTCTTGCCATCTGTCGTCGGTGGATCTACGATACCGCCAGTCGTATCCGATGGCGGCGTACTCGCATCCGTTCCATTGTCTCCATTCGGTGTCGGATTCTGGCCATTCCAGGTGGCATCAGGAGAACGTGAGAGTGATTTCCCATCGCCGGCTCCGCCTTGATCGCTCGTGTACGTCATGACGTTTTCTTCAATGCCGTCTTTGTCTATGAGTTTGAGCGTATCGCCGGAGTTGCCGAGGCTCATGACCGTATCAATCACACTGCCCGAGATACCGGCATGATCGGCGAGAAATGTGACAGCGTTGTCACACAGAATCATATATCCATGCGCTTCAATTTCGAGACTGCCGACACTGCCATTTGCCGGCGGAGTATTGAGATTATGATTTGAACCATCGGAGAATTTCCAGCCAGTGAGATCAACCGGCGTCTCCGCAGTGTTGTAGAGCTCGATCCACTCGTGGCCAGTATCAGTGCCGTCGAGATCGTACATGACTTCATTGATAATCACCTCAGCATGCGCAGTGCGTGTGCATACAAAGAACAGGATACTCGCGAAGAGTATCGCACCATATTTTATTTTCATGAATTTATTCTAAAACCTTTTTCAGGACGTCTTCGGGAATTTCCCGAGGCGTTTTCTTAGTATCGCCACGTGAAGCGAGATCGGCGCGCTCTTGCGCTTCGCGTCGCTCTAGCTCCTTGAGTGCTTCGGCTTCCATTTTAGATTTTTCAGCTGCGAGTTCTCGCGCCGATTCGCG
>CALRCI010000022.1:4000-9585 GCA_943354525.1 Candidatus Nomurabacteria bacterium
AATGTTATTTATTCCGCGAGCTGCGCTTCTTTCTCTTTGGTAATCTCTGCGGCACTTTTCTGCGGCGCTTGGTCGTCCGCCCGAGATTGCGCTCCGGTGCTTATGCCCACCGGAGGCGCCTTCGGGCCAAGAGTGGAATGTATCACGGATGCAACGACAGGAGCAATGGGTTTATCCACAGGTTTTGGCGCTGGAGCCGGCAAGGGTGCCGATGGAGATACTGGAGCAGTAACTGGCTTGGCAACTGCTTTGGCAATGGCGTCTTTGAGCGCTGATACATGTTCATCAGACGATTCTTTTTTCTGAAGCACTGGTGCAGTTGGATTTACGGGACGAGCTGCATTGGAATCAGTTTTTAATTTCGCGAGTGAAATAGTTTCTTGTGGTTTGGGAGCAGCGACGGGAGCCGGTGCTGGAATAGGAGCTACTGGTTCTGATTTTTTTGGAGCGGTACCGATCGCACCGAGAATTGCATTTTTGAGGCTTACGGTATCGGGCGCCTTGCGTTCCGGCGGCTTATGAAACGGTGTCGTGCGTGGCAGTGGCGCAGCAGCAGAATGTATGGCGTGCTTCACGACATTGCCCATAATTTTCTGTGCAGTCTTACCGGTATCAGCGAATTCGATGCCGAGCATTGCCAGCTCGCTATTATTGGATTCTTGACGTTCGCGCCGAGGCTGGAAGCCGGTCGCAGGTTTAATCTCACCAGATTTGATTTTGAACAGGTCTTCTTTGCAGTAGACAGGACGTCCCGGAATCGGCTCAAATGGCACGACGATCTGTTTGCCGCAGGCTGCACATTCCGCTTTGAATTTACCTTCGACTTCGACTTCTCCGCCGACCATGCCGGACCACTTATTGATTTCAGCTTCGACAACTTCGCGCGGACGCGTATAGAGTTTGCGCGACATATCGATGATGCGTACTTCACGGTGTGCATCCGGATCAATCTCGATCGGCGGCAGCGTCTTCGCCGAAAACGGACGCGAAGTAATGCCATCAACCATGAGTTTGAGATAGACGTGATAGTTCGGCAGCGAGACAATGTCCTCGGGCGTGAATTCAGGCTCGAATTCTTGGGTTAAGAAATCGGCATCTGCCGCACCGACACGGAAAATAATCATCGTACCGACGTTACCGAAGACGGCATCACGCACGGCAGTTCCCGCCTCCGTGACGAGCTGGGCGATGTATTGGTGCGCGAGCGTGAGATTGAGACGGTATTTGCGGGCCTCGGAGAGAATCGAGGCGAATGAATCGGTGACGAAGTTCTGGAATTCGTCGACATAGAGATAGAAATCCCGACGATCTTTTTCAGGAATACGAACACGCTCCATGGCCGCGAGCTGGATCTTCGTGATGAGCATGCCGCCGAGAAGCGCCGAGTTGTCTTCACCGACACGGCCCTTCGAGACATTCACCAGGAAAATCTTCCCATTGTTCATGATGTCAAAAATATTGATCGTGGACTTGGACTGTCCGACGACGTTACGCACGATGGAAGTCGAGAGGAATTGACCGACCTTGTTCTGGATCGGGGCAATGGCTTCATTACGAAATTGGTCGCGCCATGCCTCGTATTCGTGAACCCAGAACGCTTTCACAACAGGGTCTTTCAAATTGTTGATGATCTGCTGGCGATAGTCTTTGTCGACGAGGAGGCGCGGAATGCCAAGGAGTGTCGTGCCGGGAGTGTCGAGGAGTGCGAGAATGGCATTGTTGAGAATGTATTCCATACGGCTACTCCACGCATTGGCCCAGATTTTCGTGAAGATACCCATGAGGCCGGACGCCACGAGATGCTTGTAGCGCGGATCGTCGAGCTGGAGAACATTGAAACCGATATGATAGTCCGTGTCGGATGGATTGAAATAAATGACATCACCCTCGCGCTCTGGAGGAATTGAGTGCAGAATTTCTTCGACGAGTTCGCCGTGGGGGTCAACGACACAGACGCCTTCACCGTTCTGAATGTTCTGGATAATCATATTCGAGAGCGCGACGGATTTACCGGTACCAGATTTACCGAGGAGATACATGTGCTGCCTGCGGTCTTTGCGCTTAATGCCGAATATCTGATCCGTTCCGCGGAAGTTCGTCTTCCCGAAATACGTGAGGTCTTTATTTAAAGGCACGTTCATATGAGAATAGTATACAACTAGTATGAAAAATAAAAAAGCTACCTGTGATATCACAGGTAGCTTCAAAAAAATATCGCCTTACCTCACGAAAGGAACGGGCAATTTCTTCGGCGAAATGTACACGCCTTTGTCATCCTTAATCAACTCCGGAACAAGATAGTTGTTCCTTTTCAGGATAGTCACGGCAAGTGCTGCCATTTCCCAAGATTTTTTCCCGATAAAATAGAGGTTGATTTCATCCGCTTCATGCTTGCCGAAGTAAAAAATGTTTGCCGGCGTCTTAATCGGCTTCTCAAACAGCGCGAGAGCATGGTCTTCGATCAAATGAGCATCGAAGGGTTTCTTAAGCCCCGCCGTCAGAATGCGTCGGATTTCTTTTTGTGTGGACTGGCGCAAATCTGCGCGAACGTTTCTAGAAAGAATGTCTGTAACCATAAGTTATATATGTTTTTGTTTACTGACATAATAGCAGAAATTACTATAAAGTCAAGCTTTACCTTTGCTTACTCCGTCATCATATAAGGTTACGGAAGAATCAATGCCACTTGTGGTACTCGTGAGGCCCGGCCTCACGAGTAGAAGGGTTTATCGGAGAATTAATGCCGTTTGCTCCAGAATCATCTTCACTGGTGAGCCGGGCAATGAGAGGTAGCCGCGGAGTGTATCCAGTTCTGAGAGAATTTTTTGAGTATCGGTGGAAATTTTTGAAAGGTTATTGCCTGTCAGAGAGATGGAAAGATCACGGAGTAATGACGATGCGTGGTCACGAAGCAGACCAGAATCTTCATCTTCGTCTTTGTGAGATTTTATTAATTTTGTGATATGCGTCAATCGCTCTGCCGGACTCATCGAGATGAATGATTTCGCCTCGCGAGAAACTGGGCTGTCATCGAGATATTCGACTCGTGCGCGCGAAAGCAATGTCTCCGGAAGTACGACTGACGGTGGGAGGATGAAATAAATGTACGTGCCAATGGGTGGCTCTTCGACGATTTTGAGAATCGTATTTGCGGCAATATGGTTGAGTGCCTTCGCATCGACGATGAAAAATTTCTCACTTCCTTGGATTGGGCGTTCAACAACACTCGCAATGAAATTTTCCGCATCTTCAACAGTGAATGTTTCGTACGCTTCATCACGCACGTCAGGATTACCGACAATCACGATCTGTCGTTCAGCCAGTTCTCTGTGCGTGAAATCGCGGCCGGCCGCACTCTCGCCGATGATGATACTAAAATGATGCCCTGCAGGAATTTCCATATCCCTATGATACACCAGTTAGCGTTTGGAAATAATAGTCTTCTTATAGGTGTCGAGATGCTCGAGCGCGATGCCGGTTCCCTTCACGACACAATAGAGTGCGTCTTCGGCGAGATGGGCTTTCACGCCGGTCTTGCGGAAAACTAATTCCGGAAATCCGCGGAGCTGCGACGAGCCACCGGTCATGGTGATACCGGCATCAATAATGTCTGCAGCGAGTTCGGGCGGCGTTTCCTGAAGCACATCTTTGATGGCCTTAATCATCTGGCGAAGCTCTTTGTCGATGGCGCGGACGATTTCGTTGGTCGAGACATCGGCTGTGCGTGGCAGCCCCTGGATGAAATCGCGGCCTTTAATCGTCATGGTAAATTCTTCGTCGAGCGCCACGGCTGAGCCAATCTGAATCTTGATATTTTCGGCAGTTTTATCGCCGATGCCAAGATTAAAGGTCTTCTTTATATAGTCAGTGATAGCGGCGTCGATTTTGTTGCCGGCACATTTCACCGATGTGCAGGCGACGATACCACCGAGCGAGATAACAGCCACGTCCGTTGTTCCGCCACCGATATCAACAATCATATGTCCGCGCGATTCGTGAATGGGTACGCCGGCACCGATCGCGGCGAGAATCGGCTCCTTCACAACGTAGGCATTGCGCGCGCCGGCTTTGAGCGCAGCTTCGACAACGGCACGACGTTCAGTTGAAGTGACTCCGGCAGGGACAGAAATCATGACGTCAGGTTTCCAGAGATTCCATTTACCGGTCGCCTTGCCGATGAAGTAGCGGAGCATGGCCTCCGTCACGCGATAGTCGGCAATAACTCCGTCCTTCATCGGACGATAGGCAATTATGGATTCTGGCGTACGGCCAACCATGTCTTTGGCATCATTGCCGATGGCGAGAATACGATTGTCGAGTTCGGAAACAGCCACCACTGAAGGCTCATTCATGATAATCCCCTTGCCCGGCAGAAAGACAAGCGTATTCGCCGTGCCGAGATCTATGCCTAATTTTTTTACAAAAAGACTCATATAGGTAGAGAGTATAACACAGGAAAAAATCAGAAAATAGAGCTTTTGCTGCAGAGCCAATACCCGTGCTAGTCTGTCTATATGTATATCGTCACCGTCATCCCCCTCGCCAAAGGGCTCAAGAAAGACACGCTCACCTATTTCTCGGCCAAGGAAATTCCGGTCGGGACTTTGGTGACGGTGACAATCCGCAACAAAGAAGTATTCGGATTCGTGCTTGAAATTGCCAGCGCTGAACTCGACAAGAGCACCATCAAGCGCGCTGACTTCAAACTACAGAAGATCAAGAAATCGCATGGCGTCGTGCCGCTGCCCCCCGGATTTTTTGAGGCCACGACACTGCTCGCGAAATACTACGTTTGCTCGCTCTCACAACTGTATAATTTACTTCTGCCAAAACCGTTGCTCGAAATTCTCGCCAAGTCGAAAATAGATTACGGAACTCATGGCGATAAGCCTGAAATTATCCGCCAGGAAAAATTAGTTCTGCAAGCACCGTTTGCCGATCGTTTGTCGTGGTACAAATCGTGCATCCGCGAATCATTTGCCCGACGTGAATCAGTTTTCATCGCCGTACCGACGATTGCCGACGGTGCGTTACTTCACGAATCTCTCTCTCGCGGCATCGAAGAATTCGTGTATCTCCTCTCAAGCGATCTCTCAAAAAAAGAATTCGACAAGAACATCAAATCCATCGTCACCGAAGAACATCCCGTGCTCATCATCGGCACCGTGCCATTTATCGCCACACCACGGCGTGATCTCGGCACTATTATTATCGAGCGCGAATCATCGGGCTCGTATCGTACGATCGGCGCACCCTATGTCGATCTGGCACTCTACGCTGAGTTATTTACAAACGTACAAAAAGAGCGATTCATTCTCGCCGATACGCTGCTCCGCGTCGAGACATTTCATCGATATTCCACGCACGAACTTGGCGAAGTTCTGCCAGTAACATTTCGCATTCCAGAACTCGCACCACTACAGATACTTTCAACGAAGCGCGACGAGAGCGCGCCAAAGAAACCATTCTCCGTATTTTCTGAAGTAGCTGAAGTGAGTATTCGTGATGCGCTTGCTGCTGGAGAGCATATCTTTCTTTTTACTCTTCGCAACGGTCTCGCGACATTTTCTGTCTGCAAAACGTGC
>CALRCI010000023.1 GCA_943354525.1 Candidatus Nomurabacteria bacterium
CGCGGAGTGAACGCTTCACTTCTACGGTGAAGTCGATGTGCCCTGGGGTGTCGATGATATTGAAACGGACTTTCTTGTTCTTGTCGCCCGGAGCGTAGGTTGGCGTCCAGAAACACGTGACCGCAGCCGAGGTAATCGTGATGCCGCGCTCGCGCTCCTGCTCCATCCAGTCAGTCGTCGTCTCACCATCGTGCACTTCACCGATCTTGTGGGATACGCCGGTATAGTAAAGCACACGCTCGGTAGTCGTGGTCTTACCAGCGTCGATGTGGGCGATGATGCCGAAATTTCTAACTTTTTCCAATGGGTAATCTCGTTCCATATAAATTAGGTTCTAGTTTCTAGTAGCTAGGTTTTAGTAAAAGGGGTTGATAAATAAAAAAGACCGAGGGTCTTATGTAGAGAGACTATACGATATATTGAGGGATTTTGCAATCAAAAATCCCCTTGCGGGGATTTTCTAGAATGATGATTGTAGGGCTATTACCAAGCGAAGTGCGCGAACGCCTTGTTGGACTCTGCCATCTTGTGCGTGTCTTCACGCTTCTTGACGGCAGCGCCTTCGCCCTTCGATGCGGCGATGATTTCGTCGGCGAGTTTGATGTGCATCTTCACTCCTTTCTTCGCGCGAGCTGCAGCGATGATCCAGCGGACCGCAAGCGTCGTCTTACGTTCAGGACGAACTTCACGAGGCACCTGGTAGTTTGCGCCACCGATACGGCGTGAACGGACTTCGGTGAGCGGACCGGCGTTCTTCATCGCCATGTCAAAGACTTCGAGCGGATTCGGATTGCCGGTTTTTTCTTTGATGACGTCGAGCGCACCATAGACCACCTTGCGGGCAGTTTCCTTCTTGCCATCCCACATGACGGTGTTGATGAACTTCGCCAATTTTACCGAGTCGTAGACCGGTTCTGGTTTTGGCATATTTCGATTTTTTACTTTTCTTCGCATGATTTAAAATTATTTCTTATCTTTCTTCGGGCGCTTCATACCGTAGAGCGAACGGCCCTGGCGGCGAGATTCAACTCCCGTCGCATCGAGGCGACCGCGGACAATGTGATATCGTACTCCGATCAAGTCCTTCACGCGTCCACCGCGGAGCATGACAACTGAGTGTTCCTGGAGATTGTGACCGATACCGGGGATGTAGGCAGTAACTTCCATGCCGTTCGTGAGACGAACGCGGGCGATTTTGCGGAGCGCGGAGTTCGGCTTCTTCGGAGTTGTGGTCGTGACTTTCGTGCAGACGCCGCGCTTGAACGGTGCGGGATAGTAAATCGGCTTGTTCTTGAGCGCGTTGAAACCGCGAGCCAAGGCAACGGCCTTTGACTTGCGGATAACCTTCTTTCGGCTCTTTTTTACGAGTTGATTGACTGTTGGCATAAACAAAAAAGTCCCAATGACTTGTAGGGATAGACTACTATATAGAGCCTGAAAATGCAAGAGGCGCTCCGTACGGCGCGCCCCTTCTTATCCCTATATTTCAAACGACTTTGCGAAATAACCTTTCTTCACAGTCATCGGTTCGGATGTATAAACCACGCCGTAGGTGCCGTCGGAATTCTTGCGCTCTACGGTCGCGTAATAATTGCCGTCCTGTACGAGACAATAGTAGCGGCCGTTCGCATCAGTGACGCGATGCGCAATCTCAGTTCTGGTCGCGACAGAGAACAGACGGATGATGGCGAATGCTTCCGGATGATCACTTCCCTTGCGCGAGACGACGCCGAGCGCATGCGCTGGAATACCGAACGAACGGAGGATGGCGATGCCGACGTAGGCGGCAGCAATGATGGCATTGAGAATAGTCGGGTGCGCGAGGAAGACGACGGCACCGAGCGCGAAGCCAGCATAGAAGAGCACGGTTGAAATCTCATACCACAGGCGCAGACGCTTGCTGAAATATTTCGTGAGATGCTTCTCGCTTTTCTCGAATTCATTCCAGTTGAATTGGAGCGGATCCATCGGCAAGCTCTTCGTGATGACTTCATGCTCATACGAGATGTGGATCGGCTCGCCGAAATACAGATTGTGGTAGAGTTCATCGTTTTCGCGGCCGAAGAGCGTGAGCGATGGGTAGCGATAGTTGGCCTTGTTTGCCGTAATCTTATAATCGCCGGGCTTCACGAGGAATCCGTAGCGGCCATCCATGTCAGTGATCGTCGTCGCAACTTCCTCGCCCGCCATAGTCGAGAGCACGACGTAGACAGGGTCAAGCGGCTGTTTGGTGATGGAATCATACACGACACCCCACGGCTTGCGCTTCAATCCGAGCGCGGAGAGGAGCAATGACCAAAGTCGGAGTGGGAGAAGAATGAGCTCGGGCAGAGAAAATGGATTGACGGCGAGTGCGCTACCGAGCGCAACGAGAAGTCCTGTTGCAGCAGCGGTCACACTGATAACTTTGACTACAGCATTGGCAGTCGGATTAACGAGGAAATTCGTCAGGCCAGTCGAGATGGTGTTGAGAACTGTGCCACTCGGAAACCAACTCGAAATCGACGGAATGAGAACCGTTCCACCGCCCATTCCACCAGAGACAGCACTGCCGCCGCTCGAATCGGGACCTGAACCAGTATCGCCCGTACTGCCAGTATCACCGGCATCACCAGCTGGACCTTCATCACCCGTCGTATCACCACCTCCGCCATCGTCCGGCGGAGTTACACATGACGCATCTTTGCAATCGTCAGGCGGTTCAACAACACATTCCGGTCCGCAGTCAGGCGGCGGTTTGATCGTACAAGAATCTCCTTTGCATTTGTCTGGGGGAGGGGGAGGTGGCGTACAGGTGACATTGGTACACGCTGGAGGCGGAGTAATAATGCCTGTTCCTCCCCCGCTACCGCTGCTGCCACTGCCGCCAGAACTGGCAGTTGTCGGACGCCAGTCAGTCTGCACGCACGCTTCAGTTAACGTACAATCGAAATGAATCCAGCCGGCATTCTGCGCCCATGCCCAGCCAGAAAATTTACCGTCAGAAGTATTGATACTGACGCCGCCATTCGTGGGATTGAAATTGATCCAGCCGAGGTTCTGTCCCCATGCATATCCGGAGAGAATACCCGCAGTTGTATTGGAGACGCCGCCGTTAGTCGGATGGAAATCTATCCACCCCCATGTCTCAGACCACGCTTGGCCGGTAACGACAGAACTTGTAATTTTGACTGTCGTGCCGTTCGTCGTGAGAAAATTAATGCGCGTGTAGGATGTGCACGCAGTGTTGGTACACACACGCGCATACTTATTCGTCGCATCAATGACGCCGATGGTCGAGGATGCTGAAACCGCTCGCGGGATGGTGAACGCAAGTGTGATGAAAACTATTCCAAATATGTGCCGAGAATATCGCATGATGAGCGGCCGCTCTCAATCATGAGAAACCGGTCATGAGAGAAAAGAGCTTGAGAACGAGCGGTGAGATGAAATCGAAATAATAAATAATAAAGATAAGCCCAGCTACGATAATAATAGCATACTGGGTCATGAAGTTTTCAACACCGCGGATGCGCGGACCGACGAGTGAGAAAAGAATTTTCGAGCCGTCGAGCGGCGGAATCGGGATGAGATTGAAGACGCCGAGGCCGATATTCACGAGCACGATGAGCGACATGATATGGAGAATCGGGCTGGCTGGATCAATGATCAGACCGAATGCAATTGCAAGTCGTACGATGATTCCGAAAATAATTGCGATCGAGAAATTGGCAATAATGCCGGCCGCGGCAACCCGGAGCGTTCCCCATCGCTTATCGCGGAGATTGTTCTCATTGTACGGCACCGGCTTCGCCCAGCCGAACGGAAATCCAGTATGAAGCACCGTAAGTATGAGCGGCACGATAAATGAACCGAAGAGGTCGAGATGTCGGAGCGGATTGAGCGTCAAACGGCCGGCATACTTGGCTGTCTCGTCGCCTTCACGGAGCGCGGCAAAGCCGTGTGATACTTCGTGGATCACAACGGACATGACGAGAATGGCGACGGTAAAAATGGTATCAATGGCTTGCATAATCAGTGTCTCCATGATAGCATGCGACTACATATGGCAAAAGTCTGTGCAATAACTAAAAAGACCTCTCTCATGGCTGGCGGCTACAGCAACCGTGTTCGTGCTACCAAATTCAACCCGACCGGCATGGTCCGCAAATACCCGAATCTTCAGAAGAAGCGTATCTATATCCCTGAACTCAAGAAGACAATCACGATCACCGTCTCCACACGCGCCCTCCGCACTATCACGAAAAACGGCGCGTACGCGACGCTGAAGAAGGCTGGGATCATCAAATAAATCTCTGATCAAAAAATCCCCTCACGGGGATTTTTTCTATCGAAAGGCAACAAAAAAACCTCACATGCATCAGGGTGGATGCAGCAAGGTTTTGACAGAGGAGGAGGTAGCGGAGGCAAAGTATTTTTCAAGCGGCGAGCGAAAGCGGTGGCGAGTACCAGGTTGTTTTGCGTAATTTTCGCAGCCCTAGATGCATAGTAAAAGAAATTTCATTTTCGTGTCCCGCGAAAATCGGCAGCAGCGGAGTTTCCTGCAGGAGCTCAGTCAGTTTCCGGCGCAAGGCAGCTGCGAGAAACTCTATGGCACCAGTTGCATGTGCGGCGAAGAAGTACTGTTTATCCTGTTCAATCAGAATACGGCATACCTCGCTGAACGTGAATGCATGCCCGGAGAATTGTCCTTTGGTAAACGCTATCTTGCGTTCGCTCCCGATGGCATAGCGTTTCGGTGCAATAAATTCCAGCACTATTTCCAAATGCGTATTTTCGGCGATTGAGGAAATAATGCACGGCGCATCGGCAAATAATGTAACCGGCTGGCAGCCATCATGGTGCACGGGATTCGGATTGATGGCAGTGTCTTCGGATTCATTCGGCGAACTTGTCATTCTTGCTTTCCCTATCGGCACAATCAGAAACAACATGGCGAAAATTCCCAATCCGCATGCGGCGTATGCCAGAGCTGGATTGATTTCCGGAACGGTAATAATCGGCGCAATGGCAAAAAATTTCGCCAGCACAAGTCCAGCAAAAAAGCTTTTGGTAACTGCTCCATGCATGAGGAAGCCAAAGACGATGCCGACAGCGGCAATTGCAATAGTTATAGTTATGTTCGTATTCATGATTGAAAGTGTTTTTTGATTGTTTGAATTTTTATGATAATAACATTATTCATGAAAAAGTCAAAACATCCCCAGAGCCAGGCTCTGGGGATGTTTGTCTGTGATATAATTCAGTGTATGGAATACTTCACTGCAAAAACATTTGCGTTACCGGAACTCAAAGGAATCTCAACCAAGAATATCGAAGAGCATCTCAAGCTCTACGCCGGATATGTGAAATTCAGCAATTATATTCAGAATCAAATCACCGAACTTTCGAAAGACGCTGAGAAAAACATCTACGAACTCGGCGAACTCTCACGCCGTTTCGCATTCGAGCATGACGGTATGCGCAATCATGAGAAATTCTTTACGCAGTTCGAAGGTGGTGCTCAGGCAATTTCTGATAGTCCGCTAAAAGCGAAGATTGAGAAAGAATACGGCTCATTCGAGACATTTCTCGCGCGATTCAAAACCCTCGCCATGACACGCGGCGTCGGCTGGGCCATGCTCTATGATTGTTCTGAGTCGGGACATTTGCTGATGCAATGGGTAGACGAACAGCATATCGGACATCTCACCGGAGTGAAATTGATCCTCGCACTCGACATGTGGGAGCATGCATTCGTCTACGATTTCCCGACGTCGGAGAAGAAGAAGTACGTCGAAGCATTTTTTGAGAATTTGAATTGGAGCGTAGTAGAAAAAAGATTTCAATAAATACAATACAAATGGCTCGCGCTTCGCGCGAGCCATTTGTATTGTATTTAGGTTTTACTGAGCCGTACCAGACTGGTTCACGATGCCGTGGCCTTCGACAGGAGTATTCACTGCTCCCCCCGCAGGAGTCAGCGCACTGGATTTCACCGGACATGCACCTGGGGTAATCTCATGGACACAAAGTCCATTCACATGATCACACTGGAGCGCACCAAGATTATCAGTAAATGTCCAAGCGCCTGCAACACAGGTTTTTTGCTGGCTGGCAGTCGCCGCAGGGTTAATGACCTTGCTTTCATTGGTATTGTTGGGATTGCTATTTTGATACGCGAACCAGCCGATGGCGGAAACGAGCACGAGAAGAAACACTGTCTTGGGCGCTGCATATGATGGGTCTTTGAAAAAAACTTTGAGTGGTGTCATGGAAATATATGATATGAATTATCTATTAATGCTCTTAGTATACTTCGGATACCAGATGATGACAACTCCGATCAAAATCACATACAGAACAATCACTGCTGGAAGCGGAGTTTCAGATACGGCTACAAACGCATGTGGCAGATGCGCGAAGAAATGAATGGCAGCGAGTTCGAATTTGAGGAGTGCGTAGGCGATCCAGGCAAACGGCCACGCGAGAAAATTTGAGATTGCCGAGGCGATGCCGGCGAGAAATCCGGTAAGCATGGTGAGCGGAATAAGCGGCGCGATGATGAGGTTGGCAGGAATTGAGACAAATGACATCGTGCCCATGCTGTAGAGAATGAATGGCGTTGTGCTGATCGTCGTCGCCATCGTCGCCGAAGCCATGGCACGGATACTTCCCCATTTCGGTATCCACCGAAATGCATGTTCAATGATCGGCGTCAGATAGACAAGTCCGAGCGTGGCGAGGAATGAGAGTTGGAATGATACATCATGGACGAGAATTTTTGGATTCTGTATGAGCATGACGAAGAGTACGATGGCGAGTGCGCGCGAGACATTGAAATCTCGACCGGCTGCGCGAGCGAAGAGGGCGAGCACTGACATAATGCTCGCACGCACGACCGTCGCTCCTCCGCCAGTCATAAGTGCGAAGAGGATTATTGAGAAGATGCCAAAACCGATCGCGGCTGTCCGTGCCAGAACGAGACGCGCGGCGCGCATAATACCCTCGGCGACAATCGTCACGTTGTAGCCTGAGAGTGCCACCATGTGGATCGTCCCGCTCGCGACGAAATCAGCGCGCATATCTGCCGGTAACGCTGACTTCTCACCGAGCAAGAGTCCGCCTTCAAATATTCCCTCGGGATTCGGAATAACTGCTCGCAATCGGGCATCGAACCATTCTTTGAGTTTGTAGAGTTTTGAAATCAGCCAACTACCATTACCGCTCGAATCAATAGAAATTGTGCTCGCATTCATCGTCGCATAAATGCCGTCTTTCGACAGATATGAAATATAATCGAATTCTTTGCCCGTCGTCGTCAGGAAATTCTTCGGTAATTCTAATTTGCCAGAAATTGTCACTGCATCGCCATAGGCGAAATTATCATGTGAAAATGTATTTACAAGAATATCTGTCGGACTTGCAATCAACTCGCTGGACAGCGTCTGAATTTTGACCGTAAGCAATGTATGCATGCCGCGATTATCGGGTTCATCGGTAATAACTCCGGTAACTTTTATTTTCTCGCCTGCATGCGACATAAGGACACTATCACCATGTTCACTGTTGGCACGTGACATCGAAAAGATTCCGCAGGTGAAAAATACTACTAAAAGTCCTATGCAAATACTATATTTGCGGAACTTTTTCTCGAGAAGAAACGCACTTATAAAAAGAAGTACCGCAAATCCAGCACATGGGACTGCAATCAGAAAATTAATCGCAACGTAAGATTCAACGAACACACCAACAGTAAATCCCAGCGTAATCGCGTAGAGATAGATGCTTCGCATGTAGTTTGGAAATTAGAGAGATTCGAGCGTAAATCGTCCGATGAGTTCCTGCTCATCTTCAGGAGAAAGTGATTTCTGGAAACGCGCACCGGCAACACCCTTCACACGCTTCTCGCAGTCCGGCCATGATTTGTCGACGTGAATTGCTCCGCCAACAAGCGATACATAGGAGTACGCCTTCGCAGAAGAAGATTTCTTGCTCGCGGCAGTTTTGGGCTTCGGTTTCATTTGAGAAAGTAGTTTTTCATAATCAGTAAAACTGCCGGTGAAGAGGAGCGGGTGCGATGAATCAGCGAAGCCGGTTGCGATATCGTCGGCACGTTCGTTGAGCACGACACCGGAATGGCCGGAGACTTTCGTAAATGTAATCTCGTGGCGCAGCTTCAACCGTACGAGTTTTTCAAAAATTGATTCGAGAATTTCACGATTGGCGACTGGCTCGCCGGCCGTCGTCTTCCAACCATTCTTCTGCCAGCCATAAATCCATTTCGTGATCGCATTGATCGTATATGCCGAATCAGTATGCACGACGATCGGCGCATTGCCTGTCTCGAGATCGAAATCAGCAGCCTTGTCGAGTGCACCGTCGAGTCCTGCGAGCTCCATGCGAGTGTTCGTCGTCGTATCTTCATGACCGCCAAGCTCGAAGACTTTGCGCATATCGCTGCGTGGCACGATCAGCACCGCTCCCCAGCCGCCGGGACCGGGATTGCCGCGTGACGCGCCGTCGGTATAGATGATGACGCTCTTTTCGTCGTGTTTTGACATAGCCCGATTTTAGCACATATCTATTTGTGAGTGTGGAAAACGCCAAGGCGTAGCCTTGGCGTTTTCCACAGTTATTTCTGGATGTCGACGATTCGCAGACGGAGCTCTTCGCGGCCGGCAAAGCGCGAGAGATCGTAGTGCGCGAGAAGATTGATTGTATCCCCTTCGTTTACGCCATAGTCATCAGAAAGTTTGAAGAACTGAATGGCTTTGATACGGATCGGGCCGCTGCCAATAATCAGTTCAAGATGATTTTTTTCTTTGCCGAAATGCTTGATAGCTGTGACAGTAACGTTTAAAAACGTAAACAACGGTTTAGCGTTGCCGGTGCCAAATGGCGCAAGCGCGGAAATTTCTCCGTAGCGTGAACGATTGATATCGGCGAGAGCGAGTTCGTGATCCGTGGTTTTGGCGAGAATTGCATCAGTACCGGCGATTTTTTTGTACTGAGCTGAAAGAGTTTCTTCGAGTGTATGGATCGCATCACGAGTAATTTCGAATCCGCCAGCAAGTTCATGTCCGCCGAATCCGATGAACGATTCGGTTGCCGCATTCATAAGTGTCACGACGTTCACACTACCATCCGATCGGCATGAGCCGCGAATCTGTTCGCCGTTGTCCGAACCCCACA
>CALRCI010000024.1 GCA_943354525.1 Candidatus Nomurabacteria bacterium
AATGTAGAGCCTGAAATCGCTCGCATATTCAAGGCATTCGATGCTGGCAATATCGAAGTCGCGGAAAAATTCAAAACACGCACCATAGACATGATCACATCCATGCTCGCGCTTCGAGAACTATCGAACGCCGGCCGTGAAGAATGGTTCGCTATCCGCAATCTCGTCATGGGTTATGCCACGCTCGATATTTTTTCCCGCCAGGTACTTCTCTCTTTCGGCAAGCCATTTTCAGATAAATTTATGCGACAGTTCTCATAATATAGATTTATGAATAACCCTTTAGAAATGCTCGAGGTGATAGACGAAGATGACAACGTCATCGGCCTCGAGACTCGCGAAAAAATTCATAGGGGGGGGGTTCCTCCATCGTGAAATACATATCTGGTTTCTGACTCCGAAGGGCGAGATTATTTTTCAGCATCGCGCAAAAGATAAAGACACCTATCCCGACAAACTAGACGCCACTGTCGGCGGACATGTCGAACCGAATATGTCGTACGAAGAAACTGCCGTCAAAGAATGCAAAGAAGAGACAGGAATTGACATCGATCTCACGAAACTTATTTTTCTCGGAAAAATGCGCAAGAAAAGTTTTGACGAAGTGACAAAGCTCACGAACAATACTATCCGCGCTCAGTACGCGTATTTCTATGAGGGTTTGATTTCAGATTTACAAATTGAGAAAGGAAAATCAGAAGGCTTTGAGGCATGGAAAATTGACGACTTGCCCCACCTTTCAGAAATCGACAAGAGTAGGTTTATCGGGCTCATCGTCCGCGAAGATATGTTGGCCTTGTTTCAGAAGGCAAAAACGATCCTAGTAAAGTAATATACTTTGTAGTGGTCTGATCTCTACACCTTCCATGTTAAAATTACACTATGACTGACTCAAAAATTTTAGAAAAACTAAATTCTCACTTCGCAGAAGTAAACGAAATGCTCTCTTTGGGAGATATGGGTTTATTGAAATCTGAGGAACTATCCAATACAAAACATCGAATTGAAGATGAACTTAAAATTATTAAACCTTTCTTTGAAAAAGTTGAGGCTCTTAAAATAGAGAGAGCGATACCGGCATGGAGAAATGCACCTAAAATTGGGATTTTCTTAAACTCCGGTCAAGTCAATCCTGAGCTTAGCCCTTTGCATATCCTTATACAAGAATTAATAAAAGTAAAAGGTGGTAATGAAAAAATAGCACCGGTATCATTGCCTGAGTTGAAAATTACCGGTAGTACTATCAACCAAGCAATTAACGACGCTAGAACACTCTTAAATACTCAAGGCCCAACAAGTGCTATTGATAGGGTTCATACGGTTTTGCACGGCTATCTGAAACAAGTCTGTATAGAAGCAAACATTACTTACGCTGATGATACAACAATCAATCAGCTTGTGAATTTACTAAAAACTAGCCATCCGGCACTGGCAACAAAAAATGATAACACGGACCAAATTTTAAAAAGTTTAGGAAATGTTTTAGATAAATTAAATCCGGTCCGCAATAATTCAAGTTTAGCTCATCCAAACCAAACTCTTCTTGAACCTAATGAAGCAATGTTTGTTATTAATACAGTTAATACTGTATTGGCATATTTAAATAGTAAATTTACTAAGTAGGTGACTAAAAACCACACAATAGGAATACCTGCTGATAAACCTCATTATAGAAAGGCTTTTATAATTGTTCATTTAATTGGCTCAGAATTAAAAAATACTCAGTTACAACAATCAAGGATTGAAATTGAACGAGGTGAACCAGATAAGATGAGTGAACTTTTTGCTGATATACACTTTTTCCTTATAACCTTAGGTAATTTAAGAAAGCTCTTGAAGGAGATGGCTATATTATTAGAGACAGATGTTGAATATAAAACTATTACAGACAAGTACTTGCCTGAACTAGATAAAATTGGGCTTGTAAGAAATCATCTTGAACATATCTTAGATGGAAGACTGGAGGGTTTAGGTCATAAGGGTAAGCCTCTAGTAGAGCCTAATATGTTCGGTAATCTTTTTGGAGAAGAATACAACTTTGGTGGAGATAAGATTCATTTAAAAGAGACATATCAAATGATTGCAGAATTAGAGGCTGAGTTGCACGTATGGAATAAAACAGCCCAAGTGTACCCAATGTGGTAATTTACTCGGTTTTATAAACTTGGTTTTCTGTATTATCGCTTTCTGGATATTCTCTCAGATTCGGATGAGATTAATTTTTAGATGGAAAGAAAAAGGCCAATTCCTTTTGTTCCATTAGATATGACTCAAGATATAAATCACTTCTTATTTTTATAATAAGTGGTTTTAAGTCATTTGCTGTTATTAGAAAATTTCCATTACTACTGGCTTTTTGTTTCTGAGTATAGAGTTCATTGAAATTCAATATCTCAACTGCAACTTCATCTGAAGAAAAGAGGAGTGCTTCGTTTAACAAAATACCTAAATTCTTCCAATCGGGAACATTGCCAATAAGTTTTGATAGTTCTTTTATTAGTTCTAAATACCTCCCTAATTTAAGTTCATGTGCTTTTAATTGTTTATCGTAATTCTGTTTTATTATAATGCCTACTACACCACTAGCGATCAGGGTGGAGATAATTATTTGTATAATTTCCATGAGTATATATTACTAGTTTTCTTAAATAATGACTACTTCACCGATGCCCGCATCCTGCCCAGCAGCACGGTCGGCGCATGCCAGAGGAGAGTTTGGAGATTCCTTTTTTGATACGGATAATTCTCGTTTCAGATTTTTTGCCGGAGGTAACCCAGCAGATCCATTCAGTGCGTGCGAGTGGCGTGATGTCGTCCCAGATTGCTTGTGCTTTTGGCGCAGCGGCGAGGGCTTTTCGCAGATCGGGTGGCAGGCTATGAGTCATACAATCATTTTATCAAATCTGCTATACTAAGCCTATGCAAAAAATAGCTACACGAATCTTCATACGTGCGTCAGTCGTTTTCGGAGTTCTTGGCATTTGGCTCATCTTGGCCGGCGGGCCGGATGATAATGGCACGAGTATTCTTCTCACAATTCACAAGCTCCTTTTCGCCGACATTTTCATTATCCTGCCCTCGTTCGCCCTCAGCCTCGCCGGCAAATATTTGAAACAGTAATGCCTGCGTTGGAATTATCCCTTATTTGCCGTATACTGTACCTACTTACTAATTAATCAAAAGTGTCGCGCTTCAATCGACGGTTGCGCGACATGATTTCGCAAAATCACATGGGAAAAAGACAAACCGGTCCGAGTAGCACGAAGACATTCAAACATCCGCATAAGACGAAAAAGCGCCTCGCGGTGAAGAAAGTCATGCTCGCGAAGAAAGCAGCGAAGAAGAAACGTTCATAACTCAATAAAAGCCGCCGATAGGAATCGGCGGCTTTTCTGTTGTGTATGTTAGTTTGTCGTGTGGAACGTAGACGGCAATGTGACACTTACATTACCCTGCTGATCGGTCGTATAGACCAAGTAGTAGTACGTTGTGTTTGAGAGAAGGCCTGAGAGAGCGACATTCTGGTAGACGCGGTAAGACGTGTCAGTCATGGCAGTTGCGCCGCTGACATCGACTGACTTCTCGTGTTCATAGGTCGCAAGCGGATTTGAACTGTAGTAGACGATGCCGCGAGCACCTTCACTGGTATTCCACGCAACGGTAGCCGTAGCATTACTCGTGGTGATGTTCACATTAGAGATTGTTGCGGATGCTGTATCCAAACCGCCTGACATCTGCGCATTGAGTGCGGCGAGTGTCAACGGTCCAACACGGCCAACCATGGCAATGCCATTGTGTGACTGGAAATTCATAACGGCAGCTTTCGTGAAGTTTCCGAAGAAACCGGTCACGAGGCCCTGTGGGTAGATCGATGGAGTCTGTGCGAGAAATGTCTGAAGCGCTGAGACGTCAGATCCCGACATGCCGAGTTCGAGCTGGCGATTGAGTACTGCTGCCTGTGCGAATAATGGTGCAGTCATGACGATGAGCGCAAGCGCCACCGTAGCTGTTTTCAAGAAACGTGTGATATTTTTCATATGTTTTTTATGATAAGGAATTAATAAAGGAAGCTTTAGATGAGTACATCGTCCGTCAAGCCATACGGCTCTCCGAAATAAAGCGATTTTCTAAAGCACACACTCGAGAGACTTTCTACTGCGATTCTATCGCAGCCGACGTTTAAGATTAACGAGTCTGACATGCACTATATTGTTAGATACCGTTCTTACCTCATCACTATACACTAACTTTTGACATTTAGCGAATTTAATTGTGTTATGACACACATCTCAGATTACCCTAATTAAATGGGCCATCGAGCGTGACAGGCGCGCATATCGAAATTCGAATAATTTTGTCCGTCAGTAATGGCCTTTTGACAATGTGTCGAAAATAAAGTAGTTTGAAGAAAACCATTCACTTCTAAATAACTTTTGAGATGACAAAACGATATATGTTTTTCGACCTTGATGGCATGAAATTCAAGACATTGCCTGCCCAAGTAGCGTATGTGAACAAACGCTACGGCATACGGACAACCCTCTCAGACCACATTGGCAGAAACCATACGCTGGATTCGCTGGTGAGAGAGCGCTGCCCTGGATTACATTTTACCCGTGATGAATTTTATGGGGATTTGGCAGAAAATTTCCTGACATCAGTCGACTGGCACAAGGACGTACCTCCTATGGACGGTATGACAGCGATTGCCCCACTCTTGGCAGAAAAATATACGTTAATGACCGTGACTGCCCGGCAAAAATCAGGAATAGATGTCATCAAATATCTGCTGGATGCGCATATTCCCAAGTGTATCAGTGAAATTCATTGCGTATATGAGAAAGCGGCTGACGGCACATTTAAAGAGACATCAAAAAAAGATTTTATCCTGAGCGTTTCCGGAGAAAAAATCGCATTCTTCGACGACACGCCGGAAGAAATTATTTCCATGGGAGATACTGTTCCTTCGTATTTATACGACCCAGACGGATTGCACCATGGCATGACCGGTATTACTAACCGCGTCCACAGCTGGTGGCATATCGGTGAAATTTTTCTGTAATCGGTTCTAAGAAAGTATGTATGAAAAGGGCTGTCACACACAGCCCTTTTATTTATTTTATGTTACAATCACGGCATGAAATCATTTCTTGCAAGCATCCATGGGAAGAACGTTATTCTAATCTGTGTTCTCTGTGCCCTTTTCGCTGTAGTTGGTTTAAGTGAATATCGCTACGAGCGGCTTTCTGCTCATGTCCACACTCTAGAATCATCACTCAATGATACGACTGGCAATCTGACGGGCCGAATCACGACCATCAACGATCAGCTCAGCAAGACTACTGATATGACCAACATCATCAGCGATGCACTGCTCACCGAACAGCGGCGCACTGGTGCCGTCGCCGAGCAAGTTGGCAACGTCACGAACACGGTCGGCGCGCTCGAGAAGCTCGCGAAGACTGATCCAGAGCTCTTGAAAAAATACTCGAAAGTCTATTTCCTCAACGAGCATTACATCCCCGCCTCGCTCGTTCTGATCGATAAAAGTTATCTCTACAATCCTGCGAACACGCAGCAATTTCACGGCAGCGCATACGCACATCTCTCCGGACTTATCGATGCAGCCATCGCCGAACACGTCACTCTCAAAGTATTGTCAGCATATCGCTCCTTCGGCACGCAGAGCACGCTGAAGAAAAGTTATCAGCTGACCTACGGCGCCGGCACGGCCAATCAATTCTCAGCTGATCAGGGCTACTCAGAACATCAGCTCGGCACGGCGCTTGATTTCACGACACCAGCAATCGGCGACACATTCTCGAACTTTGATGCGAGTCCTGAATACGCATGGCTCTCGAACAACGCTTACAAATATGGTTTCGTCATCTCGTATCCGAAAGGCAATGCGTACTACGAATTCGAACCATGGCATTGGCGCTATGTCGGCGTCGCGCTAGCAACAGAACTCCACAACACCAACAAATATTTCTACGATATGGATCAGCGCGCCATCGACGCCTACCTCTCGAGAATTTTCGATTAGCGCATCTATGCTATACTGGCGGTGTTATCAGATTAATCTCATTCTCATATGAAAAAACTTCTCATCATCACTAGTATCCTCATTTCCGCCGCACTCGCTCACACGGCTCACGCACTGACCAAGCCCGTCGTCGGTATATCCGTACTTGCCAAGTGCGGCAATATCATGGCGCCCTGCAGCGGCACGACGATCTTCACAACGACCACTGATCAGAACGGCGCATTCAAATTCTCAGGCGTTTCCAATCCCGGCAAGACATTCACAATCTACGTCGGTGAAGGCGAAAACACCGCACTCGGTACGATTTCCGGCGACCGTGATGTAATCTCTGGCCGGGTCATGCTCGACCTCGACGACACCGCTCCGACTACGGCATCAGTATTGAATTCCGTAACGTCAGCGACCATACAGAATCAGTGGACTCCCGAGAAAATCGCTCGTCTCAAAACCCTCTTAGCTCTCTATTCGCCGACACTTGGTACCACGGATATTACTCAGATTGATCAGGCAACTATCCGACTCGCCATCAAGAAATTCCAAGCACACTACGGCATTACCCAGACCGGCACCATCGGCCCACTGACGATGAAGAAGATCAATGACCTCTTGAAATAGTAAAAATGCCTAGTCCGCCAGCTGGCGGACTAGGCATTTTGTGTATCTGATTTCTTATTTGAGCAATACGTCGATCTGCGCCTTGAGACCGTCCACCGTCATTCCCTGATCTACTTCTTTGCCATTGAGAAACACTGTCGGCGTGTGATCGAGATTGAGAGCGGCGGCGTCTTTCTGGTCAGCGGCAATAGCGGCTGCGAATTTTTTGCCGGTGATATCTGATTTGAACTTCGTCACATTGAGACTAAGTGACTGCGCGTATCCGGCAAAAATTGCAGATGGATCGGCGACGTCACTCCACTCACTCTGATGTTCATAGAGCATATCATGCATTTCCCAGTACTTGCCCTGCGCACCGGCAGCCTCAGCAGCTTCGGCTGAGATCAGTGCATTCGCATGCTGCGGCAACGGGAAATTACGGAAGACGAAGCTGAATTTCGGATTATTCTTATAGGCGTCGATAACTTGCTTCAGCATTGGATGCACCATGCCGCAGGCCGGACATTGGTAATCACCGAATTCTACCATGACGACTGTAGCATCTGCCGAACCAGTCGTATGGCTGTCCGCACGCACGAGCAACGACGCATCACCGACTGTCTTCGGCCCATTCGCAGCTGGAGTTTTCCAGACGATGAGCGCGAAGATGATAATGAACGCAAGTGCGATACCACCAACGATACAACTTTCCTTACTTATTTTCATAAAAATTTTTTTTATATCGATACATTAATAATATAACTGCCGTAAATGCCAAAAATGACAGGAACGGAATCGTGACAAATCCAAACCATTCAATATATTTGGTAGTACATGATACACCGGTGACACAGGGAGCAAGCGAATCCGGAATTATTTTCCAATAGAGTAGATTGTGATACGCGGCAATCAGCCAGCCGATGACAGCGAGCGGCAGTGCATAGCGATACACTTTCGCGTCTTTCTTCAGAATAGCGATACCGAGAATGAAGACAAGCGGATACATGAAGATACGCTGATACCAACACAACACACACGGTGGGAATCCACGAACATTACTGAAATACAGGCTTCCGAACATCGCGGCCAAAGAGACGGCCCATGCGAGATAGAGTGCATGCTTTTTTATACATTGCATGAGGAAATTATATCATGAAAACTCGGGTGGCGCATGATATCATAGAACTATGCGAAAAACGCCTTTTGCCAAACACGTCTCTGCCATCATCAGTCTCATGCTCCTCATCGGCATTGCCGTCGCGGCATATCACTACCGCCAAAAAATCTCTGATATCGTGCATCTGCTCGTAGCCAAGATCGAACCCTGCGCTCGTCCGATCACCTATTCGCTCGGAACATTTGATCCGCGCTTCGGACTTTCCAAACAGCAATTTCTCGCCACACTGACCAAAGCAGAAGCTGTTTGGGAAACTCCTATGAAGCGCAATTTCTTCGAATACGTACCGACTGGCGGAATGGTGACTGTGAATCTGACGTATGACTACCGCCAAGAAGCCACTGCCACACTCGGCAAACTCGGCATTGTCATTCACCAAGACAAGGCGACCTATGACACGCTCCGCACGAAATATAATTCCCTGATGAAAGAGTACACTGCGGTAAAAGCTAGAATAGATTCGCGCATCATTACGCTCGATGCACGCAAGAAAAAATACGAAGCCGATGTCGAGTATTGGAACGCACAAGGCGGTGCCCCGCATGATACGTATGTCAGTCTGCAAGCCGAAGCGGCAGCGATCAACGCCGAGGCGGCGTCCATCAATCAGAGTTCTGCGGCACTTTCCGCTGTGATAAACAACATAAATGCGACCGCGACCGTGCTCAACTCCCTCGCCAGCGAACTCAATCTGACAGTGAATAGATACAACACCGTGGGTTCTTCCGTCGGCTCAGAATTCAGCGAAGGAGAATACATCCAGAACGGAACCGTGCAATCAATCAATATTTATCAATACGACAATTCCGGCAAACTCACGCGCGTCCTCGCCCACGAACTCGGCCACGCGCTCGGACTCGAACATGTCGATGATCCGAAGGCCATCATGTACCGGCTCAACGAAGGCGTGAATTCGACATTGACCAGCGCTGACATTTTTGCCGTCAAAACGCTCTGCCATATCAAATGAAAAATTTTACTAACAAAGAAATAAAGCTTTTGCATAGCCTGAAGACTCCGGCAAAAATTCAGGATTTCATAAATTCAATTCCGATAAATTTCGAGAACGACGGCGAGACCTGCCGCTCCCCGCTCGAGACGCTTCGCGCTGGCAAAGCGCACTGTATCGAAGGTGCATTTCTGGCTGCATATATTCTCTCGCTTCACGGACACAAACCGCTGCTGCTTGATTTGAAAGTTGCAAATTCCAACGATAACGACTTCG
>CALRCI010000025.1 GCA_943354525.1 Candidatus Nomurabacteria bacterium
GGAGCGTATACATCTTGCCGTGCACGATCGAAACAAAAAAAAGCTTGCCGATGATAACAAGCGAGACGAGCACGATGACCGTCGATATGACGGTGATGCGGTTAGGCGCAATATGTTTCATACCTACCTACATTATCGCCCGAGAACTCCGAATTGTCGAGTGGTATTGAACGCAAAACCAGATGCGGCGGCAACACGAGATGCATAGGCGATGTCTTTCGGCTCAGTGAGCCCGACAGTGGATGCGAGAGAAAGTGAGAGTGACTCAGTCTTAGCGAGATACTGAGCTTCGAGCGTGGCGACATTGCCGAGATTTGAAGAAATATCTTTGGCATAATGACGCTCAGCCAGGACGGCGAAGACAACGTGTCCGATGAAATACATATAGAGCGCAAGCGTCACCCCAATCGCCGCCAAGAGCGCAAATACGATTTTGCGTTCGATGGTGTGAGAATTGCCGATATAGGTTTGTGCTTGGAGTGTATGCATATTATTTTTCGATGATTCTTAATTTGGCGCTTCGTGATCGCGGATTTGCGAGTATTTCTGCCCGAGATGGCACGATGGGCTTCTTGGTAATAATTTTTGCGTGATGCTCTGCTTTGTATTTTAGAAATGCACGTTTGACGATGCGGTCTTCGAGACTGTGGAAAGTGATAACTGTAATTCGTCCACCGGCTGTTACTGTCTCAAATGCGTCGGCGAGTGCGGTTTCGAGTGTGCGGAGTTCGTCGTTCACAGCGATGCGGAGGGCTTGGAAAGTCTTGGTCGCTGGATGCGTCTTGCCGTGGAGATACCATTTGGGAACTGCATCTCGGATAATCGCGACCAACTGCGTCGTCGTCTCGATGCGAACTCGGTGTCGTGCATCCACGATCGCTTTCGCAATCCTTCGGGAGAATTTTTCTTCACCGAATCCGTAGATGATATCGGCAAGATTTTCTTCACTCCAGCTGTTCACAATATCGGCAGCGGTAAGCGTCTCTTCCGTAATCGTGTCAGTGAGCGTCATGAGCAGCGGTTCATCTCTCTGAAATGAGAATCCTCTTCCCGAGTCATCGATTTCCGGAGATGAAACTCCGAGATCAAACAACATGCGATGGACCGTCTCCACTCCCCGATCACTCAATTCTTTTTTCAAATCGCGAAAATTGGCATTGATGAACACCAAATCATGTGTCGCGTCACCGAGTTCACTCTTTGTCCGTTTGAGCGCCTCGGAATCAAGGTCAAATCCGATGATTTTCACCTCACTTCCGAATCGCTTCACGATTTCACTTGTGTGTCCGCCGCCGCCAAGCGTCGCATCTACGACCACTTCACCTGCGTGAATATTGAGTCCGTCTATAGCTTCTTTTAAAAGGACCGGTACGTGCTTCATAGGACACCGACATTACCGAGCTTCTCAGCCAATGTATCTGCCGCTTTATCGACTTCTCTCTTGTACGTACTCCAGCGCTTCTCATCCCAGATCTCGGCTCGTGTCTCGACGCCGATGACTGCGACTTTGCTTCTGAGCCCTGCGCGCTCTTTCAAGAAGTCCGGGACCAAGATGCGTCCCGCTCCGTCCACTGCCGCTTCGATCGCACCGCCGAACATAAATCGGTTGAAGCTTCGAGAATCGGCCTGGAGCATCGATGAATCGGCAAGTTTCGCAGAGATTGTCTTCCACTGATCCTTCGTAAACATGAAGATACAATGGTCGAGTCCTGGGGCCAATACGACAACTTTGCCCATCTCCTTGCGGAATTTAACGGGCAGTGACATGCGATTCTTTTCATCAATAGTATGTGTATATTCGCCGATGAGCATTGCGTTAAATTCCTCAACTTATCCGCCAACCGGCGGACTCCCACTTCTTCCCACTTGTTCCTATTATAAACCACTTCATCCCACAGGCAAACATAGTTGTGTGGATAACTCCCTGAGTCCGAACAGGTGTGGACAATCTATCAGAAAAGTAGTACAATGAGATCAAACAAAAACACCTTTCCCCATGGCAAAACAAACAAATACTCCAGAAAAAAAGTTACCTGAATTCAATCCCCTGAATTCTGCTGACTGTGATGATGCTACGAAAATTACAAACAATTACCTCGGAGGTAATTTCATCAAAGATGAAATGAACTTTGAAGAAGAACCTGACGACGAAAAGAAACTACACGTTTGATTATTCAAACGACAACTATTAAAAAATTCCGCTGTTTTATAACAGCGGAGTCTTTTTTTATTTAAAATTTATTCCTTCGGACGAAGCAGCGGGAAAAGCTGCGTCTCGCGGAGTGGCTTGTCGACGAGGAAGGCGAAGAGTCGCTCGCCGAATCCGAATCCGCAGGTTGGCGGCATGCCGTGTTCGAGCATTTCGACGAAATCCCATTCCGGCATCATGGCTTCACTATCCCCTCGCTCAATCAATTTCTGCTGGAGTTCAAATCGTGCGCGCTGATCAATCGGATCATTGAGTTCTGAGAAACCGTTGCCGACTTCGGAACCGGCGATGAGCACCTGGAAACGCTCCGTGAGTTCTGGATTTTCCGGACACGCTTTCGCGAGCGGAGAAACGAGTTTCGGATGTTTGATGAGAAATGCCGGACCACTGATATTCTTCCTGCAGTATTTCCAGAGCGTGTCCATCAGACGTTCACGATTCGCGCCTTCATATTTGACACCGAGTTCATCGAGTTTGGCACGCATATCATCCTCGCTCGCCGAGAGCACATCAATATCCGTCTGTTTCAAAATTTCTTCAGTATATGAAATCCGCTTCCATTCATCACCGAGATCGAATGTATGTCCACGCGTCGTAAATTTCGTCGTATCGAAGACTTGGAGTGCGATATTTCTATATAGTTCTTCGACAAGCTTCATACCGTCTTCGTAGTCTGCGTAACCCCAGTAAAATTCCATATTCGTGAATTCTTGGAGATGATCGGGACTTGTGCCTTCGTTGCGATACACGCGTCCGATTTCGAATGTCTTCGGAAATCCCGCCGCCATGAGACGTTTCTGCCAGAGTTCGCCGACAGAAATACGAAGATAGACGTGCAGATCGAAGTCGGCGTGATGCGTCTTGAACGGATTGGCTTCGGCACCGCCCGTCGTGACTTCGAGCGTCGGCGTTTCGACATCGAGAAATCCGCGTTCGGTGAGAAATGTGCGTGTCACATTCCAAAACTTCGCTTTCTTATAAAAAAGATCGCGTGTCTCGGGATTCATGAGAATATCGAGATAGCGTTTGCGGAGGCGCTCGTCTTCGTCAGTGATGCCGTGCCATTTCTCCGGAAGTGGTGCAAGTGATTTGGAAGCGATCGTCCATGAAGTGACGAGAATACTTTTTTCTCCGCGTTCAGTTGTAAATAGTGTACCGGTGACGGAAATGAAATCTCCGATATCTATAGCATCAGTAAAGAGTTGGAATGATGTCTCATCGATAGTGTCTTTTTTGAAAACTGCTTGGAAGCGTTCCGGACTGCCATCATCGAGTACGATGAAGAGAATTGCGCCCTGGCCGCGAATGGCCATGATGCGGCCAGCGAGAGAGACGGAATTGCCCGATACTTCGAGCGTCATGAAATCAGTACGCGCAACGGCAAGCGAAAAATCCCGCGGCACTTTCGCCGGATAGGGATCAATGCCAGAATCACGGAGCTTCTCGAGCTTCGCGCGGCGGACAGCAGCCAATTCCTCGGATGTAGACATAGAGCTATTCTATATCAAGAATCGAATATTCGATAGTACCTTTCGGTGTGGAGAACGTCGCCGTCTCGCCTTTTTTCTTGCCGACGAGAGCTTCACCGAGCGGTGAACGATTTGAGATTTTGCCGGCAGCCATATCAGTTTCTTCTGAACCGACGATCGTAAAGACTTTTTTCGCACTCTCACCCTTCTTCATAACAGTAACGGTCGAACCAAGATCAACGGTATTGGAGTGATGTTTCTTGATAACAACCGGTGACTTCAGAATTGCCTGGATCTTCTGAATCCGGTCCTCGAGTTTACTCTGCTCTTCACGAGCCTGATGGTATTCTGCGTTTTCTGAAAGGTCGCCGAGGGATTTAGCGAATTCAAGGGATTCAAGGATGCTTTTACGCTTCGGGCCGGTCAATTCCTTGAGTTCGGCTTCGAGGGCTGTTTTCTTCTCTTCTGTGATGTATTCTTTTTCGTCCATGACCCAAATTCTATAGATTTGGAGGTCAAAAGTCAATGGAAGGCTCGGGATAGTGAAGAGGCAAATGAGTTCATATGATATACTAACCGCATGATTACGGTCAGAGAGGCGACCAGTTCTGCAGAGTATCATCCGAACGAACTTTCGGTGCTTTCGCATTTCACGCAGGAGTGGATGTATGGCGACTGGCAACAAAGTCAGGGTCGGCACGTGCGCCGATTTTTGATCGAGAAAAATGGAAAAGTAACCGGCACGTTTCAGATGATTCGCTTCAATTCGAGCTGGCCCGAAGGACAGTATCTCTATATCCCCCACGGACCGGTATTGCACGAAGAGCTGTCTCCTGAAGAATCCCTCACGTTGAAAAAATATCTCGAAAAAATCGCCGACGAAGAAAACGCCTTTTTAGTGCACTTTGATATTTTTCCGCAGAAATTCCCTCTTCGGCCTGAAACAGAAATTTTCACGCCTGCGCCTAAATACACGGAGAGCAACACCGCATTTCAACCCAAGTATGAATGGCTCGTCCCGCTTTCGGGAACGGAAGAGGATATTCTGAAAGCCATGCATCCGAAGACTCGCTATAGCGTCAATTTAGCGCTCCGCAAAGGCGTCACCGTACGGAAAATTTATGGCGCAGAATTACTCTCGTACTTCAACACATTTTATGAGCTCCTCTCAGAGACGAGTGCGCGTAATCATTTCGGCTTGCATGAAAAAAAATACTACGAAGAAATTTTTAAAACTGCAGTAACGGATCCGCGTTGCATGCTCTTCGTCGGAAGTATCGACGAGAGCGTGATCGCCATGCACTTCGTCGTCTGTTATGGCAAAATCGCCTTTTATCCCTACGGTGGATCACGGAACGATGGTCGCAATTCAATGACGACCTATGCACTGCATTTCGCCGCTATGCGCGAAGCCAAGATGCTCGGATGCGAATTCTATAATTTCGGCGCTGTGAACGCTCCAGGCGGAGAGAAGACGAGTTGGGAAAAGATCTCAGAATACAAGCGCCGATGGGGCGGAGAGATGATTACGTACGCTGATGCGTGTGACATCATCATCGATCAGAAGAAATACCGCCAGTTTCTCATGTTTCAGAAACTAAGCCCGCTGCTGCGAATTCTGTCAAAGCTACGAAAAAAGCTTGTTCACTAGTTTTCGCAGGCAGAATGCGATGCGATAGAAGAAATACGGAACGGGTAGAAATACTTGATCAAAATTCGCGCCGATCTTCACGAATTCTCCACCGAAACTTCGCTTGAATTCAGTAAATCCTGCCCACGGGTGATTCTTGTCGTGTATCGGCGGCATACTTCCCCAGAGATCGAGTGACTCGAGTCCGAGTTGCTGGCCGAGGAGCATGGCATGCCAGATCAGTAAATTCATGGCCTTCACATTGCGATGGATATCGAGCGAGCCGCCATACGGATAGTAGAGCTTCTTGCCGAATGCAAAGAGTTCGATTGCCGCAATCGGCGTGTTTTCATACCAAGCGACGAGAATATGATTGATGCTAGTCTTCCGCATTTCTTCCCAGATCGCGCGATGATGCGCTTTGCCATGGCCTTGGTATTTCTGACGCGCACACGTCGCCAGATAAATCTCCCAGAAAATTTCAAAGCCTTCTTCCGTATTCATCTCGCGAATCTCCACGCCTTTGCGCTCGGCGTAGCGAATATTGTAGCGCGCATGCGAATCACAGGCAGCAAGCAATTCTGCTTCTGTGCGTTTCAGGTTAATGATCTGCGTCCACGGCGGCAACATCGGTGAAGCGGCGTTGCGTATCTGATTTTTGAAAAATGAAAACGGCGTAATCGGATCGTCAATCGGCTCCCATGATGCAAAAATAATTTTCTTGCCTCGCGCAAACGTATTCACAAATGCAAGCATCTCCGCCGACGGCATTTGCGAGCGCGGAATATATAAAATTTTGTATGGCGTATGTGGAACACTGTGTACCGTCATCTGAAATGTTTGTTTGAGATGGTTCCCGTCGTACATGCCGACCCAGACAACTTCGCAATGCGTCCGCTTACGCACCTCTCCCCACGCATAACTCTGCAGCGGATGCGCCGCATGTGCGTCGAATTCGGTTGGGTTTATATCATTGAGAACTCGAATTTCCATGCGGAAAGTATAGCATTTTTCAAATCACTCCATAGGTCAGACCTATGGAGTGATCGACGTATATTCCGGCTTAGTGTGATAGAGCCAGTCGAGGAAATTATAGGTTGCTACGGTTGCGCCGACCGTGTTGGATGACGGGCCGCGCTCCATGATGACCATTGAGGCATAGCGGGGCTGTTCGTAGGGGAAGAACGTCATCGCAGACGAATTGATGAATTCATTATTCACGCCGACTTGCGCCGTACCGGTCTTCGCTGCGACATGGAACGGGAGTTTGTTCAGCCGCGTTGCCGTACCTTCGGCAACGACGAGCCGCGTACCATCCTGAATCGCCTGCCAATACTCGTCTTTGAACGGCAGCTGCGTGACTGGAATTTTTGCCGGATCTTCGTCTTTGATCAGATGCGGGGTGACGAGTTTGCCGCGACTGCCGACGGCGGCCATGACGCGCACCATTTGGAGCGGAGTGACTTGGAAACCATACTGGCCGATAGCAGTGTGGTACGTATCGCCGAGACGCCACGTCGGATCCTTTGGAAAGTTCTTTGCTTTCCATGTCGGATCAGGTACGACACCGGATTTCTCACCCGGCAGATCAATGCCCGACGGCGCGCCGAGTCCGAACATATGCGTGTATTTGACGATGTTGGTAATACCGATACCCGGCTGATTTTGATACCCCCCGCCAACTTCGTAGAAGAAGATGTTTGAAGAGACTTTGAGCGCATGACGAATATCGAGAATACCGTTGTTTTTGTTGAAGTCTTTGAAGTGCGTTTCTTGCGTCGGATCGTACGGGTTCGGAATTGAGATGTAATCATGCGAGACGATGAGCGTGTGTTCGGTGATCACGCCTTCGGTCAATCCAGCGATACCGATCATCGGCTTGACGATCGAACCTGGCGAATACAGTCCGGAAACTGCGCGATCAAGCAGCGGATTTCGCGAGTCGTTGAAATAGGCATTGATCGTCGCGACATCTTTGCCGTCAGAAAGAATACTCGGAAAATAATCCGGATAGCTCGCGAGCGCAATGATCTCGCCGGTGTTGATGTCCATGATGACGCCGGCGCCGCCTTTGTAGTTCGCATCGCGGGCCACTTCGGCGATCTTCTGGTAGAGCGCGGATTGCAGATCGGCATCGATTGAGAGCGTCAGATTCGCGCCGGGTGACGGAGGGTTCTCAATGTTTTCTGATACGACAGCGCCTTTCGCATCACGTTCGGTAATGCGAAGACCGGGCGTGCCGGTAAGCATATCATTATATTCTTTTTCAATGCCGTCTTTGCCGAGATACTCAGTACGAACATAGGCGCCGGTCGTGGCATTTCGCGCCGGATAGCTCACGTAGCCCAAGATATGCCCGAAACCGGAGAGCGGCGTGTAGACACGGGCGGCATAATCATCAGTTTCATTCTTCTGTTGATTATACACAAGCGCCACACCGTTTCGGTCATAGACGACGCCGCGCGGAGAATAAAGCGGCTCCTGCATGAGCGAGTTGCGTTCGCTTCGGGCGAAATAGTCGGTGCCGTGAATGATTTGGAGGTAGACAAGCCGGATGCCGAAACAGATGAAGATCACGACAATCGCACCATAGGCGAAACGAAGCACTCGCTTGCCGATCGGCTTCTCGAGTCGGCCTTCGAATTGTTGAGTGTCGAATTCGGGAAGATTCTTGGAATCAAGAAAAATTTCGTCAGGTTCGACGAACGGGTGTCGACGCCATTTCGATGTTCTGCGAATGCGCATCATGACCGTGACAGAATTCGAGGACGGAGGAATTCGACCACGGCACATACTACGATAGTCACCGTTGTGACAAAAATCGGATCACGGAAAAATCGTGTCAGCGGCACGCCGCCGATGAGATCAATATAGAGCGTATAGCAGAAAATCTCATACATGCGCGGGATGAAGATAATTGCCGCCACAATGAACATCGCCGTCATCCAAAATGGAAACATGAAGACGGAGATAACGAGTATGCCATTGGTGATGAGACGACGTTTGTTCATTTTCGGAAACGACGGATGATGAATTTGATAATCCAGAA
>CALRCI010000026.1:0-1586 GCA_943354525.1 Candidatus Nomurabacteria bacterium
CTAAACTCCTGCCGGCGTGGAAGATACGCTTCGTGATAAATATCCGGTGGTGAAGAATGGGGAAGGCGTGGTAGTGATCGTAGATGACACTTCCAAAGCTCCTGCATCAGCAACTCCGCCTCAGTCAAAGGGGATTATCGGGTGGTTCAAGAATCTATTTAAATAACAGGAGTATGATGGGGGTCTATTCTCCCTACCGGTGGATGAGACACCATCTTGACTTATTTTAGAATATATGATACTATGTACCAAACAAAATTTTTCAATCATGAAAAAAAACTTAACCTTTACAGAAAATCAGTCTGGCACTGGTTACAAATTGCCAGGTGTCAAAGTTGTTGGAAAAATTAATCTCCCAACATCAGCACCCAAAAAAGTGTCGGCGAAAAAGAAATTTATTGAACTAGTTTCAGGTGGCTATACCATTGGAGAGATATTCGGAAAATAATCCCCATGATTTCTGGCTCGCGTACACAAAATGATAAAACAGGGCTCGCAATAAGCGTGAGCCCTGTTTTTTATTTGCCGATACCGTATGGTACAATAGCCCTGTTACTAACTAATCAGAATTTTTTATGCACACTGTCGCAATTTACACTACCCCTACATGCCACTTCTGCCAAATGGCGAAAGCTTTTTTCAAGGAGAACAATATCGCTTATGAAGAATACAATGTCGCTGCCGATCCCGCGAAGCGCCAAGAGATGATTGATTATACCGGCCAGCTCGGCGTGCCAGTCATCCGCGTCGATGACAATCTCATCATCGGCTTCAATCAGCCGAAGGTCAAAGAACTGCTCGGACTTTAATTTCTCACATAACTCGCGTATGATAGCAAAAGCACCCTAGGGTGCTTTTGCGTGGCGCCAGCGTTGCCCCCATAGTTCAACGGATAGAACAGTCCCGTCCTAAGGGGTAGATCCTCGTTCAATTCGGGGTGGGGGCACAATTGAAATCGCCTGCATTATATGCTATTCTCGAGTCATGGATAATGATGCAAAAATTGACGAACTGCTTACTTTGACCAAGGAGAACAATAAGATGCTTTCACGCATGCGTGCGACGCAGGTTCGTCACCATACGTTCCAGATGATCTATTGGCTCATCGTCATCGGTATTGCGGTCGGTGCATTTTACTTCCTCCAGCCGTATTTCGATGATGCGAAGAAGTTATTGAGTGACGGACTAACTACGTTCCAAAGTTTTACACAGATGACTTCGATTCCGCACAAATAAAACATATGCCGTGGTAGCTCAGTTGGTTAGAGCATTCGCCTGAAGAGCGGGGGGTCGGCAGTTCGAATCTGCCCCACGGCACCGATAATAAAAACTCCGGACAAACTTGTCCGGAGTTTTTAGTTACATTGATTTTACTTTCAAATTCGCACTCTTCTGTTTATCAATCTTCGGGAGCTTGATGATGAGGAGTCCATGCTTCTCGATCGCCTCAGCTTCTTCGGGTTCAACTTCGGCGGGGAGTGTGACGCTTCGTGAGAACGCACCCCAGTAGAGTTCGCGGGAGAAATAATTATCGTCATCGATCATTTTATTCTCTTCACGCTTACCGCGCACGGTGACCATATCAC
>CALRCI010000026.1:1596-2470 GCA_943354525.1 Candidatus Nomurabacteria bacterium
CGAATGTCTGAATGACGATTTCGGTGGCAGTCTGATACAAGTCGAGCGAGAGCTGGCCTTCAGGGCCTTCTTCTTCGATATAAGAACTATCGTCATCGACCTGTTTGATCTTCTTACCCGAAAGCGAGACGGCTTTCGGGGGGATGTTTTCGGATTCTTCATCTTCGAGGCGGACGCCGCCAGTCAGACGTTCAAAAAATGATTTTCGTGCCATAGATTTTATGCCGGCAAATGTGTGCGATCAGTGATAACTACGTCTTTCAGGTAGATTGATTCACTCATGCGCCGGACTTTTTCAAAAACGAGCATACTCATAATAGTGACGACCCAGAGAAATGCAAACACTTGCAAAAAGTTCTCTCCGTTATTCTGCATTATAAAAAAATTAAACACACTATGCAAGGTAACGGCGAGGATAAACCCGATCGCGAGTGATCCGAGCTTCACTAGTTTACTCTGATAGAAAGCGAGACCGAGCATAAGGCCCATCATTCCCGTCGCAGTGGCATGGAGGAGTGTCGAGCCAAGGAAGCGGAGATTGCCGGTGAGAAATGTGACGGTCGCATCGGAAAATGTTACGGGATGCACGAGGAAGAGCGCATTCTCGAGGCCTGCGAATCCGAGCGCTGCGGCCATGAAATAAATCGGATAATCCACTGGAGCATCAACTTCGGGCGAGCGGAGCGCGATCAGGAGTACTGCAAGAAATTTCAGCAATTCTTCAGATGCTGCCCAGAGCACAATCAATAGATTCTGGTCCTGAAAATGAGTATAAATGAATTTTTGGATCGGCAAGACGAGGATAACGGCAATCATACCGCCGATGAACGTCAGGGCGATGAGACCGCGCGGATTAGGCTTCATATTGTCTTCA
>CALRCI010000026.1:2480-8057 GCA_943354525.1 Candidatus Nomurabacteria bacterium
GGAGCCAGAACATGAGCCAGAGGATGGCCGGTACCAATCCCGCGATGAGTGAGAGAACGAGCGTGACCGGATTATCAGAGAAGGCGAGTGTGTGCATAGGTTATGCTTGTGGCCATGATGACACCATGAGCGGTGTCTCGCTGCGATCGATCATCGACCAGATTTCTTCGGTGACGAACGGCATGAACGGATGGAGTGCGCGAATGAGAATATTCAGTTCTTCGCGAAGCAGAGCCTGCGCCGAGCGTTTTGCATCGCCGCCGGCAGTGATTTTCGTTTTGCTGCGCTCGATGATGACATCGGCGAATGAATGCCAGAAATGATGATAGAGCTTCTCGGCAACGATGTAGAATTTGTATTCGTCCATCTCGACGGTAATTTCTTTTATGAGTGCGTACAATTCATCGAGTGATTTTTGATCTGCGGCATCGAGCGTTACTTTTTCGTCTGTAGGCAAATCATATGTATTCTCAAGCACAAACCGTGTGACATTCCACATCTTGTTTGCGAATTTACTGTAACCGCGAATACGATCTTCGGCGAGTGCAAGGGAAGTGCCTGGTGTGTTGCCGACGACCATTCCGATACGAAACGCGTCAGTGCCATATTTCGATGTCAGGTCTAGTGGATTTATAACGTTGCCTTTACTTTTACTCATCTTTTGGCCTTTGGCATCGAGGACAAGTCCATGGAGATAGACGGTTTCAAATGGGATTTCGCCGGTTACATAGAGTCCAAGCATGATCATACGTGAGACCCAGAAAAAGATAATTTCACCAGCAGTCTCGAGAACATCCGTGGAGTAATAATTTTTGAAGTCAGGACTTTCAGGATATCCAAGTGCGGCAAACGGCCATTGGCTCGAAGAGAACCACGTATCGAAAGTATCAGTATCTTGGCGAAGTTCTTTGCCGCATGTGGTGCATGTCGTTTGCGTATTATCGAGATCGACAAATCCTTCCTCGCAACTATCACAGATCTTCGCTGGTATCGGAATGCCCCAGACTATCTGGCGGGAAATATTCCAGTCGATGATGTTTTCGAGCCAGTATGTAGTGATTTTTTTGTATTGTTCTGGGATGTAATTAATTTCGTCTGCATTGATTTTCTCGAGCGCGCGCTCAGCAAGAGGTTTCATCTTCACAAACCATTGGCTTTTGATCTGTGGTTCGATGAGCGTGCCACATTTGTAACAGGTACGGACGACGTGCTTGTATTTATCATCAATTTTTTCGACGAGACCTTTTGTTTGTAATTTCTCTACGATAAGTTTGCGTGCTTTCGAGATATGCATTCCGGAAAATTCTCCAGCGATCGGAAGCAGTTTGCCTTTTTCATCGATAATCTGTTCTTTGTCTAGTTTATGGCGTTCGGCAATAGCGAAGTCGGCGGCATCGTGCCATGGAGTAATCGTCATGACACCAGTTCCGAATTCCATATCGATACTATCATCCTTGATAATTGTTGCCGTAATCGGACCATTGATCCACTCGAGGTCGATTTTTTGTCCGTTAGCATATTCAGAATAGCGAGGATCGAGAGGATGCATGACGACGTATTTATCGCCGAACTTCGTCTCGGGACGGACTGTGGCAATAACGAACGGACCGTATTTGAGATAGTACAGCGGATCCATGCGTTCTTCGTCAGCGATTTCCAAATCGGAAAAAGACGTCTGATGTTTCGGACACCAGCTGATGATGCGCTTACCGCGATAGAGAAGCTTATCTTCAGACAATTTTTTGAATGTCGAATAGACTGTCGTAACGATATCTGGATCGAGTGTAAATTTCTCACGCGACCAGTCGCATGATGCACCCATGCTCCGAATCTGGGATTTGATATTTGTCGAATTAGTCAGTGTGAAGTCGAGGATTTCCTTGTAGAGTTCTTCATGACTCATATCGAAGCGCGAACGATCTTCTTTTTCTAATTTCTTCTCGTACACGACTTGTGTCTCGAAACCGGCGTGATCGAGTCCGGGGAGCCAGAGCGTCTTATAACCTTGCATGCGTTTATAGCGAACCATAATGTCTTCAAGGGTCATGACGAGGCCATGGCCGGCGTGGAGCGAACCGTTGGCATTTGTCGGCGGCATGATGATGGAGAAAGATTCGGCATCAGGTTTTGTATGACCTTTCTCAATACATGTGTCCGGATTAAAAAATCCGCTCTTCTCCCAGAGCTTATAGATGCGGCCTTCGGTGCCGGCGGCGCTGTACGGTTTGAAGAGTTTTTCGGGAATATTGGCAGGATTTTCCATGCATAAAATATAGCATTTTCTCAGGTGTTTCCAAATATCAGTTTTTCTGCTAGCATGATGAAAAATTATCCTTATGAACAAAAAACCATTTCGCAGTCTCAGTCAACAGATTGCTCTGACCTGCTTTATCCTTACGCGTGCGCGCACCTGTGAGACATTTGAAGATGTTTTACAACAGCTTGATGTCACGCTTACTGCAGTCAACAACGATACAGTCATGCGTCAATTAACCGCAGGCACTTCGATTGAACCCAAAGTAATCGGAATTCCCAGAGCTGAGCACTGGCTTCCGTATACTCGTGGCGTGTATTATTTCCGCACGAACACGAAACGCAATCTCATTTATGCTGGAGATAATGGCGCGCTCCATATTTTTCGGATTTCCGATGCTGATATATTGAAAAATGATGATGACATTCCGCGCAACCGCATGGAATGCATTCTGCGCAAAGCCGGCGCAAATGGAAACTACATTTTCTAAAAACAGTGCTTATAATTTCAAGTTCCCGTCTGCTTTCATAAGCGAACGGGAATTTTTATTCGCTTTTTCGAAATAGCCAGCAATGGCGATCATGAGCGCATTATCGGTGGAAAGTTTTTTATCAGGAAAGAGCACTGCCACGTTTTCTTTTTTCAAGGCTTTGGTTAATTCAGTCCGCAAATGCGTATTGGCTGAGACGCCGCCGCCGACGATGACTGATGTTGTCTTGTATTCTTTGACTGCACGAAGTGTCTTGTGTACGAGCACTTCTACGGCAGCATCCTCGAATTCTCGACACAGATCATTTACGTCATCAGGAGAAAGTTTACCATGATCACGAATAGTGTAGAGCACGGCAGTTTTCAGACCAGAGAATGAGAAATTGTAGTCATCAGAACGGAGCATTGGGCGAGGAAGGGTAAAAATTTTCGTACTGGCTTTTCGTGCAATATCAGCCATGGCTGATATTGCTGGACCGCCAGGATACGGAAATCCGAGCATACGTGCGACTTTGTCAAAGGCTTCACCAGCAGCATCGTCTTTGGTCGAGCCGAGAATGGTGTATGCGCCAATCTTTTTTGCCAGAACTATCTCCGTGTGTCCACCGGAAACGAGCAGCGAAAGTGCGGGAAATGATTTAGTTGGAATCGTAAATGACTTCTTTCCCCCGGTAAACACTGAGAGAATGTGACCTGCCATATGATTGACTGGCACGACGGGAATATTCCACACGAGGCTGAGGGCTCGCGCGAAATTGATGCCGACCCAGAGCGTTGGTTCGAGTCCTGGCCCGACAGTGACGGCGATGCGATCGAGTTTCGGCTTTTCATACTTCGGAATTTCTTTGAGAAAGATCTCAAGCATTTCCGGTTCGCGTTCGAGCAGAATTTCTAATTTTTTAGAATTAATTACGAGCGGCGTCTTTGCTTTTTTCAAAAGTTTGGATTGTTTCAAACCCGCAACACACAGTGGCACGATGTTTCGCGCATGTTCGCGCTTGGCCATCATCGGAAATACGCCGCCATACGTTGCGTGGAGATCGGTCTGTGAAGAAATCAGGTTGGCGAAGATCTTGAATCGCGGTGCCGAATGCGCACCGCTCACTTCAAGAACTGCAATTCCCGTATCGTCACAACTTGTCTCAATAGCTAATATTTTCATATAGTTTCAAATTTTTGTGAGGAGTTGAACTCCTCACCAGATTAGATTCCTTTGATGACAGTAACATTAGCACCGATTGAATTGAGACGCTCGGCGATTTCTTCGTAGCCGCGCTTGATCGAATAGACATTACGAAGCGTGGACGTGCCGTTGGCAGCAAGCATGCCGATGAGAATGATTGTTGCTGGACGAAGCGCGGGAGGACAAACGATCTGCGCAGCTTTGAGTTCGGATGGGCCATCGACAAGTGCGCGATGCGGATCAAGTAGAGTCACGTGTGCGCCGATACGGTTGAGTTCGGCGAAATAAATCGCGCGATTTTCCCACATCCAGTCATGGATGAGTGTCGAGCCTTCGGCCTGCGTCGCGATTGGGACGAAGAACGGCAGATTATCCGTGTTCATGCCCGGATACGGCGTGGCGTGGATTTTTTCCTCCGGTGCGTGAAGTTTGGAAGGGAAGACGGTAATGTCGGCGAGAATCGTACGTTTGTTGTACGAAGCATATTGCTTCGAGAGTTTATATTTGAGTCCCATGTCGGTGAGCACCATCAGTTCGCGACGGAGGTATTCGACGGGACAGCGCGTAACTGTCAATTTCGAATGCGTCGTGACACCGGCTGCGATCCACATCATGGATTCGATTGGATCTTCACTGTTCGTGTACTCGATTCGTTTATTGATTGTCTCCATTCCGGTGATTTTCAATGTCGAAGTACCGATGCCTTCGATTGATACGCCGAGATCGGAGAGGAAATAACAAATTTCCTGCACCATGTAATTGGCTTGTGCGAAATGGATGACCGTCTCTTCGGGAATTTGTGCGGCAAGCATGACGAGATTGATTGTCGCCATGTCGCTTGATTCGTAGAGCGTGAAATCGGCGCCAGAGAGTTTGCTATGGCTGACGTGGTAATCGGTATCAGTCGTTGTAATCTCGAGACCAAGCTCCTTGAAGCCTTCGGCGTGCGCCTTGATGGTACGCTTGCCCATCTTGCAGCCGCCTGAATGAGGCAGATTGAATGATTTTACTTGTTTGCCGAGTGCGCCAAAGAGATAGAGTGATACGCGGATCTTGCGGGCAGCATCGGCATCAATGTTTCCGAGCGAGAATTTCTTTGGCGGAGTAATTTCGAGACTGTTATCTCCAGTCCATCGTACTTCGGCGCCGATCGAGCGCACCAGTTCGATCAGGCGGTGTACTTCTTCAATTTTTGGAATACCATGCAGTGTCGTCGGAGCGCGATTGATGAGTGCGGCAGGAATGAGAGCCACTGCACCATTCTTGGAGAAGTGCGTGGTGATGGATCCTGAGAGCTTGCGTCCACCTTCGATGCGGAAATCCACGGCATCGGAGAGCGATACGATATTGCGATCCAGGACATCGCTGACTTTGGCCAGAAGTTCGAGCGTGAAGTTCTGATCGCCCTTTTCCATGCGTGCCACAGCGCTCTGGGACGTGGCGAGAGATTTGGCAAATTCTGCTTGGGTCAGACCGCGGTGTTCGCGGAGGTTCTTGATAAATGAGCCGATCTTATGGGATTGGGTTTTCTTAGTCATTTGGTGAGTATATCTCATATATGGTATAATCGCAATATGTTGATTACTGAGAACATCCCACTCCGAGATCTGACGACATTCCGCATGGGCGGCGCGGCGCGTTTTTTTGCTAC
>CALRCI010000027.1 GCA_943354525.1 Candidatus Nomurabacteria bacterium
ACTCGACCGCGTGCTCCACCTCATCACTGAGCCGTACAAGGTTGCACAAGATTACGCAAAAGGCCCGAAAGGCATCATTATCACTATCGAACGCGATAAGAAATAATCCGTTCAACGTAGTTCAGGATAAAGTTTAAATTTATGAAAACCAACAAATCATTTTCAAAGAGATTGAAGGTCACCGGCACGGGCAAATTGCTCGGTCGCAAGCCTGGCTTCAACCACTTCAATGCCAAGCAGAGTCGAAGTACGCAATTGGCTGGCAAGCGCGCAGTACCGTTCGTCATGAAGAACAAGCCGTCGAGCCATCTGCTCCCTTTTAATTAATAAATAATTTTCTAGAACCTAGCCCCTAGAAACTAGAACCTAATCATATGTCTCGAGTCAAACGTGGAGTTATAAAAATGAAGCGCCGTCGCAATACGCTGGCACAAGTCAAAGGCTATCGTCATGGACGCGGCAGCAAGGAAGCAATGGCGCGCGAAGCCATCCGCCATGCCGGTCAGCACGCATTCGCCCACAGGAAGGACAAGAAAGGCGATCGCCGCTCGCTCAACCAGGTCAAGGTCAACGCAGGAGTTCGCGCGACAACCGGAGTTTCATATTCGAAATTCATGGACGCGCTGAAGAAAAAGAACATCAAGCTCGATCGCAAGATCCTCGCCATCCTCGCCGAGAAACACCCTAAAACATTCGAACGCATCGCCAAGAGTGTCGCATAAATAAAAAAATCCCCGAATGGGGATTTTTTATTTGCCGAGGGTGATCGTAACACTGGTTCCCCCTTCGGGTGCGCCGGCGTTGACGCCGAGTTCGTGGTTGAGGCGCTGAGCGAGGAACATCGCTGACTTCGGCTCGCCCATGACGCAAAAGACTTGCTTCAAACTTGATTTAGTAAACGATACGAATTCGACGAGGTGATCGGAATCTTTGTGACCGGAGTAGCCGAGAATTTTCATGACGTTGGCTTTGATTGGAATCGTTTGACCATAGATACGAATTTCTTTCTCTCCATCGATGATGTGACGGCCGAGCGTACCAACTGACTGATACCCGGTGAGAAGTAATGTATTGCGATCACTGCTCAGATAATTTTGTTCGTGATGGAGAATGCGTCCACCATTACTCATACCAGAGCCCGCGATGACGATCTTTGGATCAGGCACGGCGAGAATATGCTTGGAGCTCTCCGTCGTCTCAGTAATCGTGAGTCCGGGGAAATTAAACACATCGTCGCCAGATTTGATCAGCTTCTGCACAGTGTCGTTGAAGCATTCAGGATGGGCACGAAAGGCTGGCAGGAGATGGATGGCGAGCGGAGAGTCGAGGAATATCGGCTGGACGGCAATGAGTTTCTGATTGAGAATTTCGTTGATTTCGAGGAGCATTTCCTGGCTGCGTTCGAGTGAGAATGTCGGCACGACGAGCGTTCCCTGTCGCGCATGGTTGGAATTGATGATCGTGATGAGTTTCTCGCGGCGCATCTCGCGGCCTTCGTGATTGCGGTCGCCGTAGACGGATTCCATGATGAGATATGAGACGTTTTCGAGATGGTCAGTATCACGAAGCAGCGTCGACGGACTATTCCCGAGATCGCCAGTGAAAACTATTTTCTCGCCGTTGTAGGTAAATTCGAGCATGGCCGAGCCGAGAATATGTCCGGCGTCGAGACAGCGCATGGAGAATCCCGGAGCGAGTTGTACGACTTCGTAATACGGAATGCCGCGCCAGAGCGAGAGCGATTTGTTTACCGTCTCTGCTGTGTAAATAGTATCGGCATGATGTAGTTTGTCATGTGAGAGAATTCCCATCGTGTCGTTCAGCATCGGCAGCGCAATATCGTGTGTCGCCTGCGTGGAAATTATTTTGCCTTGGAATCCATCGTAGACGAGTTTCGGAATACGACCGATGTGATCGACGTGGCCGTGCGTGATAAAGAGATAGTCGATCGTTTTCGGATCATACGGAAATGGTTCCCAGTTCGAATCTTCGGCTTCCTTCTCGCCTTGTTCGAGTCCGCAGTCGATGAGAATTTTGAGTCCGGCGCCTTCAAAAAGAAAATTCGCGCCCGTGACCGAACCCGTACCGCCGACGAATGTGAGTTTGAATGTTTCAGATGACATGAGAAAAGTATACCATACGCTACCCAGGCCGGGCCTAGCGGTTCTGAATTTGCTAGGCCCGGCCTGGGTGACTATTATATTTTCTTTCGCAAGAGATACAGAAGCGCGCACGTTCCACCCGAGAGATCGAAGAAAATATCAGAAACTGAATCGAGAGGGTTGGCGAGAATTGCATGTGTGATATCTTGGACGCCGTATTCATACGCTTCCCAGCCACCACCGACGATGAGTACGAAACCAATGACTGTAATGGCAAGCGTGGCGAGAGACGTGATATGGCGGTGGATGAATTTGATACCCCAACAGCCGAGCAATCCGAGAAAAAACCCGCCCGCGAAGTGCATCGGCATATCAAACCACCAGATTTGTGAGTACCAGTAGAAGTAAATTGCGATACTATTGACGGCGAGTATTGCCAGAATAACGAAGAGGAGTTTGCGAGCAAGCTGTGCGCGCGATGGCAGGACGGTATTGATTGAAAAAGGTTCCATAGGAGCAGTATATATAAAAAAATCCCCTAGGGCTATAGACCCAAGCGGAGCTTTTTAGGATTATTTACAAAATAGTACCCTAGCGTTGAAGCTAAGTGGGCTCACGCAAACGACTCCAAGGAGCAGTCCGACGTATAATCCCTTAAAAAAGTGTTCTAGGTACTACTTTCAAATAACCCTATTCCCAGTATACTCACCGCCACCATCCACGCAACGTGGATAACCGATACGACACGTTTTATGCGGCACGCAATAAGTCTAAATCAGAAAAAATGCAAGGGGAAATGTGAAAAATCTATAAAACGCTTTCTTTTAAGGATTCTATGATAGGTTTTACAGAATCATCCGTAATATCTTCCGGTTTGAGATCATGCGTGAGCGCGAAAATTTGTTTTTCCATGTCTCTGCCACAGTCTACAAGCTTCAGCCAATCAGATTTTGGCAGACTTGGCTTGAGCGCGTGATTGGAATAGCGTTTCCCTGCTTCAGCCATGCGCTCATCATAGGAGCATATGCGCAAAGGACTCACACGGCCGTCGGCATAATGCAGAATTTTCTTTTCCAGATCATCTGAGTCACGATGCGAACACAGTGCTTTGAATTCATTCTGATCCACAAGTTCAATAACGCGCGGAGATGCTCCGAGCTCACGGGCAATTTCTACGTTGGCAATGTGTTCGTTCTGTCCGTACCGGCGCATGAATTCTGCTTGAAGCGCTTTTTCCTTTTCAACCTCCTCATCACTGTATCCGAAAAGCTCTTTGGAATGTGTAAAATCAAACTTAACGACATTCCCCATATCATGGAGCAACGCCGCAATTATCAAACTATCCCGATCAACGACGTCGATATGCGCGGCAATTTGTGACGCGACCGCGGCAACCTTCAACTGATGGAGTTGTAAGTTCAGTGGAATTTTATATTCATTGTAGATGTCTATGATGTTTCGCATGGATAAAAATACAAAATCTGCCGAAGCAGATTTTGTGACTGTAAAATTATTTCTTGTGCTCGGCGTAGATGAAATCAGTATCAATTTTCTGATAGACAAAAATTTCTTCATCTTTGAAAAATCTCTTGATTTCAACGACACCACTTTCTACTGAATCAGATGCATGCACGATATTGGACTGGGTTGAGAGCGAGAAATCACCACGAATCGTGCCTGCGGTAGCTTCCCATGCCTTCGTCGGACCGACGATGAGACGAATCGCTGAAACTGCATTAATACCTTCAACCGCCATGACAATAACCGGACATGCTTTCATGAAGTCGCGAATACCCGAGAAGAATGGCTTATCAACAATATGCGCATAGTGTTCTTCGAGCATGGCATTTTCAATATTCATCATTTTCGTGCCGATGATTTTGAGGCCTTTGCGCTCAATGCGGGAGATGATTTCACCAACGAGATTGCGCTGAACTGCATCCGGCTTGATGATGATGAGAGATTTTTCGTACATTGGTTCTGACATATATATAAATTCTAAACTGATAAGTACGGATACTATAGCAGAAAACTCCTCAATTTACAACGATTTTTTGATCTGATTCTCAAAGGTCAGAATTGAATAATCATTTTCATTGATGCCATTAAGCGCATAGACTTGCATTGTCTGGCAGCGTATGTGGTCATCCCAGTTGAAGCCGAGCGCACGAGCAATGCTCTCTACGGAAGCCCAGTCAGATCCTTCAATCTCAAGATACGGCGGCAACAGCGGCCACGTGTCTATATCAAATTCAATCGAGCCAAGCGTATAGCGAGTCCTCTTATTTTCTTCATAAAACTTTTCTACCAATCCGATCGCCTTCAGTAATTGATCGGCAGTAGCAAAATCACTCACGGTAACTTCGATTTCTTTCGTGCCGCCGTCTTTGAGTGCATTCGTTTCTGCACCGAACCGTTGTTTGTACGTAAACGTAACTTTGTCGCCTTCATCGCGCAAACGCACCCATGCACCCTTGCTCGAAAGCGACGCATCGGCGAAGTCATATGTCTTTCGCTTGTACATATAGTCGCCGGCTTTCACTGCGCCTAACTTCCGCAATTTCTCTTCGAGGGCAGGAACATCAATATTCAGAAATTTTACTTCGATTTCTTCCATGATTTTTCGAGTATATCATATTCTCATAGGTCGGACCTATGATGGTGAGGAGTTCAACTCCTCACCGATACAGACCTGGACACCGGACCGTGGTCCGGTATGACAAAAAGCGAAAACAAATTGTTCTCGCTTTTTGTTTTTCAAGTTCTTAGTGCTGGCGACTGCTTACTTTCCCCACAAGGAGTATCATCAGCTCTGCAAGGCTTAACTTCTCTGTTCGGAATGGGAAGAGGTGTGGCCCCTGCGACAAATCACCAACACTAAAAACTCGATCTCGATCATGCAACCGCACCAAATGAATACAGAGGTACGGACGTGCGCACTTCAGCTTACGCTTCAGCACGAATACACGCAAATTTTTTCAATGTGATTTCCAAATTTCCTAATAGGAATCGAACAATTAGTACGCCTCGGCTGAAGCCATTACTGGCCTTACACCTAGCGCCTATCAACGTAATCATCTCTTACGTTTCTCAAACGATTCCTTATCTTGAAGCTGGCTTCCCTCTTAGATGCTTTCAGAGGTTATCCATTCCCAACATAGCTACCGAGCGATCCCACGGGCGTGAGAGCTCGTACACCAGAGGTCAGTCCACTTCGGTCCTCTCGTACTAGAAGCAGATCTTCTCAAGAATCAACGAGTGCAGTAGATAGGAGACCAACCTGTCTCACGCAATAATTAGGTTCTAGTTTCTAGTTGCTAGGTTCCAGTAGAACCCGCAGACAAAAAACAAGAACCTACTTCCATTACTGGAAGGATTGGACTATACATTCTCGCATTTCTGCGAGGCCGGTTTGTAGTCTCTACAAAGAAAATAAATTATTTTCTTCTCGGTATTGTCCCTGAAATATATTCAGTAGGATTCCACCGAAAACCCCGACTTCTTTCTTATTCTCAAAATAAAGAATAAGAACCGCCGTGATGCATACATACTGTATGCGTGGTTGAATTTCGATTTAAACAGTTCTAATTCTCAATGAATTATTTCCCTCTGTGGGTTCAAACGGTCCAGCACTCAAAGTTGCTAGTTTCTAGTTGCTAGGGACTAGTCAAATGCAAAATGCATTCACTAGAACCTAGAACCTAGTCACTAGAACCTGTAAGTCCTAAACGGTTTGAACCCAGCTCACGTACCTTTTTAATTGGCGAACAGCCAAACCCTTGGTAGCTTCTCCACCACCAGGATAAGGTGAGCCGACATCGAGGTGCCGAACTCCGCCGTCGATATGAACTCTTAGGCGGAACTAGCCTGTTATCCCTAGAGTAGCTTTTATCCGTTAATCTTCGGCCGCGTCTAATGCGGACCATCGGTTCACTTGGTTCTACTTTCGTATCTGCTCGTCATGTACGACTTGCAGTTAAGCCAGCTTGTGCCCATACACTATCGGCACGGTTTCCATTCGCGCCTAGCTGACCTTAATAAACTCCTCCGTTACTCTTTAGGAGGATACCGCCCCAGTAAAACTGCCCACCAGATACTGTTCCCGTACGTTTTTGCCGTACAGGTTAGAATATGCCGCTATAAAGAATGGTATTTCACTGACGAGTATTACACAGCCGAAACCGTATACATAACCTCTCCCATCTATTCTACGCAGTAACACAACATACTCAATATCAAGTTGCAGTAAAGCTTCTAGGGTCTTTTCGTCTATCTGCACTTAACCGGCATCTTCACCGGTATTGTATTTTCACCGAGCTATTCCCCGAGACAGTTCTCCAGTCATTACACCATTCGTGCGCGTCGGAACTTACCCGACAAGGTACTTCGCTACCTTAGGACCGTTCTTTTCATAAGGTTGAATGTGCACATATTGTTTACCAAATAGAAACGTAAACGTGTTAACTTTATGTCGCCATAAAGGTCGGACTATATCATCAGTTTCAAATCGTCGACTCCAATTATTGATTTGAAACTGTCTTGCGTATAGTCTCTGAGGATTCTTCTGAAATTAATACATCTGATAATGTGTATTTTCGTTTTCTTCCAATTCCGGGATTGATTTTTTCTCTCAATTCCAGAATTTTTCGAAATCCTTCTGTAGTCATATGATCTCCTGCGTGCATCATAGAAACGATCTCAGAAAAAATTCTGAAATTATTTTTTTTGTATGCAGAACGAAAACCATACACTTTGAAGAATGGAACAATGACATCATGTAGAGAAGTAATATTCGTTACTTCATAATACACAACACCATCTTTTCTTTCCCGCAACGTTCCACATCCCAAAATATGTTTTATCCAAGAAAGGATAACTCTATCTTTTTGAGAAATGTTAAACGATGCAGTTAATTTCCAACTTTCTTTATAATCTAACCTCTTTTTGATTGAGATGTTGAAGCTTCCTTCACCATCTGTGAATCCTGCGATGTAGTTGCCTACATCAACTGGGATATTTCTCATTAATTCTGTTAGATCAGAAGTCTTTCCTGCTGATTGTCTGCATGATTGCATTGTCACGGCACATCGACGTGTGCTCGTAGTAATCACTGCTTTTTTATCCCTTGATTGCTCTTAGGACCCAGAGTTTCCAGCATTTGGCAAGATTTTTTTGCGTAACTACAACGGTTTTGTCTATAGTTACGGCCGACATTCACCAGGGCTTACAACACTCACCTTGATATAATCTCAACGGCGTTGTTTGACCTTCTGGCATTGGTCAGGTGTCACCCCCTATACATCCTCTTGCGAGTTCGCAGGGAGCTGTGTTTTTGGTAAACAGTTGCCAGAGATACTTTCGCTGCGGCCGATGCATCACGCAAAGCGCGATGCACAGTTTCTAGTAGCTAGGTTCTAGGTTCTAGTGAAATCCGAATTTCGAATTTCACTAGAAACTAGTCACTAGAAACTAGAACCTGCATCACACGCTGTGTGATGCACCGGCAAGCCTTATCCCGAAGTTACGGCTGCTTTTTTGCCGAGTTCCTTGGGGAACACTCACTCGTTCGTCTTGGTCTACTCGACCTGATCACCTGTGTCGGTTTGCGGTACGGT
>CALRCI010000028.1 GCA_943354525.1 Candidatus Nomurabacteria bacterium
AGGCGGTGGCGGGGCTGATTCATTCGTTCAGTTTCCGCTCGAAAAAAGTTCGAGCAAAGTGTATAATTACAGCACCAACAATAAGTATGAAAAAAATTCTTCCGCTTTCGTATGTAGAAATATCTCGAGCGAACTTGATCCACAACATCAAGCAGTTTCGCAGTCTCGTGAGAAAAGGAACTGAAATTGCCGGAGTCATCAAAGCGAACGCGTATGGCCATGGCGATGTCGAAGTTGTAAAAGTTCTCGCGCCGTACGTGGATTATTTTCAGATCAATAGCGTGGAAGAATTGGTGACGCTTCGCAAAGTGACGAAGAAACAAATTTTGCTCCTCGGATATGTCGCGACGAATGATTTGTCCCGCGCGATTAAACTTGGCTGTGCGCTGACTGTTTTTGATACTGCTCATGCAAAGGCGATTAATGCAGTTGCACGCAAGATGAAACGCCGACAGAAAGTCCACATTGCCGTAGATTCGCATCTCGGACGTGAAGGTGTAATGCCAGAAGAACTCACTGCATTTCTCACTGAACTTGCGAAGATGAAGAATCTCGATGTTGTCGGCGTGTATTCACACTTCGCAAACATCGAAGATACGGCAGATTTCTCATATGCACAGAAGCAGATTGATACATATCACAAATCCCTCAAAGCATTTGAGAAATTCGGATGGAAGAATCTGAAGACGCACATCTCAGCGACCTCCGGTGTGCTCGCATATGAAAAGGGAACTGGTGCTCACACCATCGTGCGTGTCGGTGTCGGACTCTATGGCATGTGGCCGTCGAAGCGTCTCGAAAAAATATATGAAAATAAAATCACGCTCAAGCCAGTTATGCGCTGGGTGACACACGTCGCGCAAGTGAAGAAACTTGGTGCCGGAGTTTCGATCGGATATGGCTTGTCATTTATTACCTCGCATCCGACGCGAATTGCCGTGATTCCGCAGGGATATTCGAATGGCTTTCCTCGCTCACTTTCGAGCGTCGGCTCAGTACTTATCGGTGGCACGCGATGCAAAGTTCTCGGACGCGTAGCGATGAATATGTTTGTCGTGGATGTCACGCATGCGAAAAATATCACAGAAGGTGCTGAAGTTGTTGTCCTCGGCAAACAAGCTAAAGAAACTATTACTGCTGAAGAATTGGCAGAAAAGTCGGGCACAATCAATTACGAAGCTACGACTCGAGTCAGTCCGCTTCTGCCACGCATCGTCGTTTGAGTTTAAATCCTTTTTCTGCTATAAGTAATAGGTAGAAAAATATCGGGGTGTAGTATATCGGTAGTATACTTGTTTTGGGAACAAGAGGGCAGGGTTCGATTCCCTGCACCCCGACTACATGTGTGAACGCAGTGAATAAATGAGGAGGGGTGAGCACGCAAACTGCTTTGCGTGCGTCAGGAAATCGAAAGGCTTTTCCTTATGGCGAGCTCACCGAGCCATGGAAAAGCACCCGGCTTTGTAAGAGCCGATTCCCTGCACCCCGACCAGAAGCAGGTTGTCTTTTATGAGCCCGTATGCTATATTCCCCCTATGTCACAAGACCGTTTAATCAAAATACAGAATAAAGAAACGAAGGAAATCTACTTCACCCGCAAGAACAAAAAGACCGTCACTCGCAAGCTTGAGCTCAAGAAATACTCTAAAAAGCTCCGCAAGCGCGTCACGTTCAAGGAAATCAAGAAGTAGATTTCAGCGTCCTCTTCTGCTATAGTAAAAGCGCTAGCATATGCTAGCGCTTTTACGTTTGGGCGATTAGTTTAGTGGTAGAACAGCGGTCTCCAAAACCGCTGGCGGAAGTTCGATTCTTCCATCGCCCGCAGAAAATTTTAGACTCGCATCCACTTTATATTCTTATTTCTCTTGAACCACGTTATCTGTCGCATGGCGTATTGGTAGATCTTGTCGGCGAGAATTCGTTCAAATTCAGGGCGGGAAAGTTTGCCTTGGAGATGGAGTGCGGCGTAGCGGTATTCGAGACCGAGGTTCACGAGGCGTTTCCAACTCACACCGTCTTTTCGCAGTTTCTTTACTTCGCGAAGCATTCCTTGCTTCAAGCGTGCTTTCAAACGCTTCTCGATCCGTTTACGAAGAATCTCCCGATCAGCAGTTAAGCCGATCCATTGCACATCATAGGTATTCGCATTTTTCAATTTCGGAACTTTGCCGAGCGCAGTGGCGATTTCGATCGCGCGAATGAGACGAACGGGATTATCACGGTCAATGTCTTTCGCGCGGCGCGAATCAAGTTTTTTCAAAATAACAAAGAGTTGTTCCTTTGTTTTCTTTTCAAGTTTCTTGCGAAGAACTTTGTTTGGCGGAACTTCAGGTAGTACTTGTCCTGATAGAAGTGCGTCGATGTAAAATCCGGTACCACCGACGACAATCGGAGTCCTACCTCGTGACACAATTTCTGCTATCGCTGACTTTGAGTCACTTACGAAGTTTGAAACATTGTATATTTTTTTCAATGACGCAACGTCGAGAAGATGATGAGGAACTCCGCGCATTTCTTTGCGCGTAATTTTTCCCGAACCAATATCGAGTCCGCGATAGACTTGGCGCGAATCAGCAGAGATAATTTCTCCGTTGATTTTCTTTGCCAGTTTGACTGCGTATGCACTCTTGCCGACTGCCGTTGGTCCAACGATGGCGATGATTTTTATTTTGGATTTCATTGTGGGCGCGGGGAGATTTGAACTCCCAACCCTCGCGGGATACGCTTCTGAGACGTACGCGTATACCAGTTCCGCCACGCGCCCAATTATTCTATTCTTTCTAGTGCCGGGGGAGGGACTTGAACCCTCAAGTCTTGCGACACGCGATTTTGAGTCGCGCATGGTTACCAATTTCATCACCCCGGCAGTTATTTCTTTTCGAGTCGTATTGTTCGTATAAAATTTACTGTTTCTTTAGCTACCCGAATAGTGTATTTTGACTTGCCATTGCCTATACGCAATACACTTAATCTAGCACAAAATCCTAAACTTTCTATCATATCTAATACGTCTTTTGCAAGGCTTTGAGAATGACTTACAAAATTCACCATGAGATATCCTCGGTCAAGATATATTGATCCATCAGTCTGTAATAGTCCTCGTAGGCAGACTTTCGTGTAGGATGGTTTTCCTTTTATCCATATTGGAACATGTATTTTTTGTGCCATTTTTGAACCGACTTTCCAGCCCAATACTTTTTCCCAGTCGTTTGAATAACAACTAACATCAAGACAACGCGTGCTTCGGAGGACTACGGCAACTTTGTTATGGGGAGCAACCTTTTTCAACGCATCTTGTATTTGCCTAATCAACAAGGGGTATTTTGTATCACAGCTAATACGAAGTCGAACCGCCCTCTTGTTTGGATTGGAGAGATTACCGTCGCCAAGAGCGAGGCCGATTACGTATGCCAAAGCACTTTTGTTCTTAGTTATGAGCATTGAAGTGGTCGAATTATAACATTTCTGTTACAATGTCCGCATGCAAGAAAAAGTTTCCAATTCAATTTTCTGGATCGATCTCGAAAAAGTTCTCCCGAACCCATATCAGCCCCGCCGCGAATTCGAAGAGGCGAAACTCATCGACCTTGCCGACTCGATTCGCCAGTATGGCGTGCTCCAGCCACTCGTCGTGTCACGCGTCGAACGTGTGAAAGATGACGGCGGCCTCGTGACTGAATACGAACTCATCGCCGGCGAGCGTCGTCTCCGTGCATCGAAGATCGCCGGTCTCGCCCAAGTGCCGGCTATCATCCGTACCGGCGACGATGCCATGATGAAGCTTGAACTCGCCATCATCGAGAACCTCCAGCGCGAAGATCTCAATGCCGTCGATCGCGCCCGTGCCTTTCTCCGCCTCATCGACGAGTTCAAATTCACCCACACGCAGATCGGCAAGAAAATGGGCAAGAGCCGCGAATATGTCTCCAACACGCTCCGCCTTCTCCAGCTCTCCGAAGAGATTCTCAATGCGCTCTCCGAAGGCAAGATCAGCGAAGGCCACACTCGTCCGCTCATGATGCTCGGGGATCGACCTGATGAACAGATGGTCCTTTTCAAAGAAATTCTTTATAAGAAAATCAGTGTTCGTGAAGCTGAACGCATCGCCCGCCGCATTGCGGTCGAGCGTGCACGTAAACCTGAACTCATGCCCGATCCTGAAATCATGGAGATCGAAGAGCGTCTCGGCGAAGCGCTTGGCACCCGTGTGCACATCGAGAAGCGCGAGAATGGCGGACAGATCACGATTGATTTCTTCACCAACGAAGATCTCGCCTCACTCGTCGATCTCATGAAGCACGCGCAGGCCGGCGATGCCAATGCTATGATGAAACGATTTGAAGATTCACTCCCGCCAGTTCCAGTACCGGCTGATGATCGTGGCACCGAAGAAGCTACGAAGTCAGAAAAGAGCGGGGAAGAGGATCTTTATAATGTCAGTAACTTTAGTATCTAGTCGCATCCAAAAATAAAATAGCTCATTTTTGGATGTGGGAAATGCTACTTCAAAAACTTCTTATACGTATCAAGCAGGCTGTGTGATTTCAGATATTTATTGATGTGATTGCGGGCAATCGATGTCTTCGTGAATTCAAGCCATTTCGCACTCGGATGAGACTTCGACGCGACGGTAATTTCTACGATGTCTCCCGTGCGGAGCCGTGTATCAAGCGCGACGAATTTGCCGTTGACTTTAGCGCCTTGCGCATGGTCGCCGATTTTCGAATGGACATTGTAGGCGAAATCTATAGCAGACGCGTCTTCGGGCAGATCGATAATGTCTCCTTTCGGCGTGAATGCGAATACACGATCGCGGAAGAAATCCATCTTCAGACTGTCGAAAAAAGCGTCGTTGTCAGTGATTTTCTTCTGTGTATTGCGAAGCTCCTCGATCCATTCGTACTGTTTACGCAGATCGAGTTTATCTATCTTGATCTTTTCTTTGTAGGCGAAATGCGCGGCGATACCGTATTCAGCGACGATGTGCATTTCTTCGGTGCGGATCTGGACTTCCACGATACCCCCAGTTCCCGTCAGTACGGTCGTATGCAGTGATTGATAGCCGTTGCCTTTGGGAACTGCGATGTAGTCTTTGAATCGTCCCGGCAGCGGCTTCCAGTTGCCATGCACGATGCCGAGCGTGCGATAGCATTCTTCGACATTACTGACGATGACGCGAAGTGCGATGATGTCATGTACACGCGTGATGTCCATATCGTATTTCTCGAGTTTTTTCCAGAGGGAATAGAGATGTTTGACGCGGCGATCGACGGCGATAACTTTCACGCCTTCGTCATGGAGCTTCTTTCCGAGCGTTTTTTCGAATTCTATCAGATGCTTCTCTTCTGCATCTTTGCGTTCGGCAAGCAGTTTCTTCGTCTCAGCATAGGCCTGCGGGTAGGCGAATGGGAATGCGGCATCTTCGAGCTCGCCTTTGAGCTTACCCATCGACAGGCGATTAGCGAGCGGCGCGTAAATCTCAAGCGTCTCACGCGCGATGCGCTCCTGTTTGTCAGGACGGACGTATTGGAGCGTTTGTGCGTTGTGTAGGCGGTCGCAGAGCTTGATGATGAGCACACGGAAATCCTCGGCCATTGAGATGAAGAATTTGCGGAGATTTTCGACATTGCGCTCGACACCTTTGTATTTGACCGTGCCCAGCTTCGTCACGCTCTTCACTAGACCGGCGATTTCCTTGCCGAACTCCCGCTCTAAATCTTTTTCGGTGACTGCCGTGTCTTCAATAGTGTCGTGGAGGAGTCCGGCAGCGATCACCGTTGGCGACATGCGCAATTCGGCGAGATTCTTCGCCGTCTCGTAAACGTGTTTGAAGTACGGCTCGCCGCTTTTTCTGAACTGGCCTTTGTGCGCAGTCTGGGCGAAGTCGTAGGCATGCAAGATCAAATCCGTATCCTTCTTCGGAGGATGGGGTAAGGCATTGATGATGTTTTTCGCATCGGTCATCATATAGCAAACAGTATGTACCAAATGACATTCAAAAGCAAAAAATAAAATAGCCACAGGATTGCATGCTTCGCTGACTAATCCTGTGGCTATTTTATTTTTTGCCTAGTTTGTCTGGTCTGTGGTTGAAACATTTATTGTTACTACATCTTTCTGGAATGGTTTTGGTCCCTTCCATCATGAGTGCACCGCACATGTCGCAGATGCGACCGGTCGGTTTCGCCTTAATGGCATTTTTACAATCAGGATAGTTCGAACAGGAGTAGAAGATGCCGAAACGTCCGCGGCGCTCCATCATTTCTCCTTTTTTGCACACCGGACACTCGACGCCAGTCATTTTCTTTTTCTTTTCTTCTTCATCTTCTTTGATGAATTTACATTTTGGATACCGTGAGCAGGAGACGAACATGCCGAATTTGCCTTCACGGACGACGAGTTTGCCGCCGCCGGATTTGCCTTTCTTCTCACCACAGAGCGGACAGAGTTCTCCGGTTTCTTTCGGTCCGGCCATTTCCGTGCCGTCGATTTTGCGTGCGCCGACGCACTCGGGATAATTCGCACACGAATAGAACTTGCCATTGCGTGCGAGCTTTACGATCATTTTTCCGCCGCACTTCGGACAGAGCATTCCTTCCGGCGCTTCGCCCATATTTGTCGCCTTGGCGACTTTGTCCTTTGCCTTCACTTCTTTCAGAAATGGTCCGTAGAAATCTCGGAGCGTCTTCACGTATTCGCGCGTGCCGCCGGCGATGTCGTCGAGTTCGTCTTCCATCTCTGCGGTGAATGTATCGCTGATGTATGTCGGGAAATGTTCTTCTAGGAAACTGGAAACCACGTCGCCTGTGTCAGTCGGGAATAGTGTGCGACCTTCTTTCGTCACATAGCCGCGCTCTTCTATAGTACGCATGATAGATGCATACGTACTCGGTCGACCGATGCCGCGCGCTTCGAGTTCTTTGACGAGACCGGCTTCAGAGTAGCGAGATGGCGGCTGAGTTTCTTTTGCCGTACTTTCGAGATCGATGAGTTTGAGCGATTCGCCGTCAGCCACTTTTGGAAGCTCGACGTCTTCGCCGCGCGCATCGGTGTCACATGCCAGCCAGCCAGGGAAAAGCACACGCGAACCGGTTGCCGTGAAATCAGGGAGATCATCGTGTCCGACGACGCTGGCCGAGACGCGAGTCTTCATGAGTTTCGCATCAGTCATTTGTGAGGCAATTGCGCGCTCCCAAATGAGTTTGTAGAGACGCTTCTGTTCTTCCGTCACGCCATGTGTCAGTTCATCGACATGAGTCGGACGGATTGCTTCGTGAGCTTCTTGGGCATTCTTGCTCTTCGTCTTGTAGACATGCGCTTCGGCGTATTCCTTACCGTACTTTTTCGTCACGACAGCGAGAATCGCTTCTTGGGCGACTTTGGAAACATTCGTACTGTCGGTACGCATGTACGTAATGTGTCCCGCTTCGTAGAGTTTTTGTGCGATCTGCATCGTACGTGACGGCGAGAATCCGAGACGCGTGCTTGCGACTTGCTGGAGTGTCGATGTCGTAAACGGCGCGCGGGCAGTACGCTTTTGTTCTGATTCTTTGACCTCTTTTACTTTCCAAGGATTTTTCTTACCCACATCGAGAATATGCGCGACGACTTTTTCATCGCGTGGTTCCTCCATACAGGTCAGTTTGAGCTGGATTTTTTTATTTGTTTCAAATAATCCGTCAAGCACCCAATATTGCTCCGGTACGAATG
>CALRCI010000029.1 GCA_943354525.1 Candidatus Nomurabacteria bacterium
GATCTTGGCCTTTTTCTTTCCGCCAGCTGGCGGACTTTTCTTAACCGCCTTTTTTGGAGACGGACGTTTCTTTATTATTTTCTTTTTCTTTGTTTTTTTGCTCATGCGTTATAAAAAATTAACTGCTAATACTTAGTATACAAAATTATGTCTCAGACCGCGTGCGCTTGGCGACTTCCAGCGCATCGGTTGTCTTCTTGATATCTGCTAAGATTTCATTCGTCTTCTCGGGATTTTCCCGTTCGGCGATTTCGAGTTCATGAGTGAGGGTAATCAGTCTCTGTCGATGATTCGCTTCGAGTGCGCGTGCAAGCAATTCAGTAGCGGTCAATCCGCGCACACGTTCATCTCCGTAGAGCGCTTCGGCTTCGAAAATCAGCGAATCTTTGATCGGCGTATACTGCGCGATGAGTGCCTCGCATTCAGTCACTCCGAGAATATCGGTAACCTTCTGTTTGAATTCTTCGGATGTACTTTCGGGAATTGTACTGAGATAGAAATAGAAACCAATTAATTTCTCATGAGGAGTTTCTTTCAGCACGGAGAGTGGTTTCGCCTGATTCCCTACCGGAGCTGCAAGAGATTTCTTTGCTCGAATTAAGTCGGCGCGGAGATCGTCTTCGGCAATGCTGGTGCGCTTCGCGAGTTCGTGGATGAAATGCGCCGCTTCGACACTGGATTCAAATTCTGCAACGAGCGGAAGCACGTGAGCAACGACGGCACGGCCGAATTGGCGGACATCCGGATAGACTTTGCGCAGATGTTCGACAATGAAGAAGATCACGTGCTCTTTAGTTTTCAAGATGTCAGCCCATGCTGCCGGACTCTCAGAAATGATGTCGGCTGGATCTTTGCCTGCCGGAATGGCGACGGCTTTTGTATCCATGCCAAGCGCGAGCGCGATCTTCGCCGCGCGCATCGTGGCTTTGATGCCGGCAGAGTCGCCGTCATATGCTAATACGAGATTTTTTGACAATCGTGATACCAGCCCGAGATTAGTGACATGGTTCTCACGATTGGAGAGCGTGTCAGCCATGGCCGTGCCAGATGTTGCAACCGTGTTCGTAAACCCTGCCTGATGCGAGAGGAGTAGATCGAATTGTCCTTCAACGAGAATGGCATAATTCTTCTCACGAATCGCACTCTTCGCAGTGTGCAATCCATAGAGCACGCTCGATTTATCGAAGAGTTCAGTCTCAGGAGAATTCACATACTTCGGACTTTTATCGTCGTCAACGAGAATGCGTCCGGAGAATGCAATGACACGTCCGGCCGTATCCATGATCGGAAACATGATACGTCCGCGGAATGTATCGTAATATCCCCGATCAGTTTTCTTCGACAATCCGGCAGAGAAAATCAATTCATCGGAGAATTTCTGCGTACGGAGATAGTCGTAGAGTGTCCGCCATTCGCTCGGCGCACAGCCGATGCGCCACACGCTGATCGTCTTCTCCGTGAGTCCTCGATTGGCGAGATATGCGAGCGCGGATTTTTCTTCACCGAGTTTCGAGACATAGAAATTCGTCGCCGCTTCCATCACACGAAGCAATTCTTCGCGGCGATCGCGATTACCGCTATCAGCATGCGAGAGCGTAACGCCAGCACGTTCGGCAAGAAGTTTTAGTGCGCCTTTGAAATCACTGCCTTCGAACTGTTCAACGAACGAAAAGATATCTCCTTTCGCTCCGCAGCCGAAGCAATAGAAACTGCCGCGCTCCGGAGAAATGAAGAACGACGGTGTTTTCTCATTGTGAAAAGGACAGCGCGCTTTGAAATTTTTGCCCGCTTTCTCGACAGTGATATATGAGGCGACAACCTCCTCGATCGGTAATCGCTCTTTGATGAGTTCGATGTCCGTCACGTTTTATTTTGCATTCGCTGAAGCAATTACCTGTCTCGCGGATCGATACGTCAGTCTGGCGAGACGAGTCCGAGCGCAAACTCACCAGAGTTTGACGCGTATCCGCGAGACAGCGTAATTGCGGAAGCGAATTTCAATTAGTATGTTAACTTACTCGTTTGTCGTGTTTGTTTCTGTTCCTATCGCGCCGCGGAAACCAGTACCTGCTGGGATGAGGCGGCCGATGATGACATTTTCCTTGAGTCCACGGAGGCGATCGACGCCGCCGCGAACGGCATTGTTGATGAGAACACGGTTCGTGTTCTGGAACGATGCAGCTGAGAGCCAGCTCTTCGTCGTGAGAGACACTTCAGTGATACCGAGAACGATCGTATCTGCTCCGGCTTCAATACCGCCTTCTGCTTTCGTCGCTGCGTTTTCATCGATAAGTTCAATCGTCTCAACAATTTCACCTGGAGAGAACGATGTCTCGCCGGCAACTTTGATGCGCTTACGAGAGAACATTTGGCGAATGATGATTTCGATGTGCTTGCGGGAAATAGATGCACCCTGAAGTTCGTAGACTTTGTTGATTTCGTTGATGATGTAGATTTCTGCTGCGTCCTTGCCGCCGTATTTGAAGATTTCAGCAATGTCGGCAGAACCGTCTGTGAGAAGCTGGCCTCCGAGAACTTTGTCGCCGACTTTCACGAGTGAGTTGCGGCGGAATGGCACTGCATATTCAGCGCTGGCATTCTTGCCGCCTTTTTCATCGGCGAGAACGACGATAACTTTTTCTTCGCCATTCTGGCGGATTTCAATCACCTCACCGGCTGCATGAGCGACGAGTGCGGCGTTCTTTGGCATGCGGCGCTCGAAGATTTCTTCGATACGCGGCAGACCGGCCGTAATGTCGAGCTGTGCGACACCACCGGCATGGAATGTTCGGAGTGTGAGCTGCGTACCCGGTTCACCGATCGCTTGTGCGGCGATGATACCGACTGCTTCACCCGGAAGCACCAAATGATTGCGTCCAAGGTCGAGACCATAACAGTGTCGGCAAAGCCCATGGACTGTCTCACAGGTAAGCGGAGAGCGGACAAAGACACTTTCGAATCCTGCCTTCTCAATCTTCTGAGCTTCTTCTTTTGTGATCAGGAATCCGCGCTTGTATGCAACTGTGCCGGAGGCATCTTTGAGATCGGCTGCAATGACGCGGCCGCGGAGATTTTTCGCGAGCGGAATTTCGACACCGAGGACGTTGTCCTTCGCCATCCATTTGCCGTTCTTCGTACCGCAATCTTCTTCTGTGATGACGACATCCTGTGCGACGTCGACGAGACGACGAGTGAGGTAGCCGGCCTTTGCCGTGTTGAGCGCCGTGTCGGCGAGACCCTTACGAGAACCGTGCGTCGTAATGAAGTATTCGATCGGCGAGAGACCTTCCTTGTACGAAGGAATGATCGGGAAATCAAGCGTGCGTCCCTGCGTGTTCACGATGAGACCTTTCATGCCGGCCATCTGCGTGATGTTACCCATCGAGCCGCGGGCGCCGGACATGACCATGTCATGCACTGAACCCATCGGATCGAGTGTTGCCGGAAGGAGTTTCTCAACTTCGCCTTTGATCTTTTCCCAGACTTCGATGATCTTCACATATTTCTCATCTTCGGAAAGCAGACCTTCGCTCCATTGATTGATGATCGTCTCTTCCTCAGCGCGACCCTTGTCGATGACAGCTTTCTTGCCTTCAGGAACTTTCACGTTGTCGATCGCCCACGTCACACCGGAAATTGTCGCATACTTGTAACCGAAGGCCTTGATCTTGTCGAGGACGGCCGGAGTCGCATCGATACCGTAGTGGAAAATAACTTCGTCGATGAGTGCGGAGAGACGCTTCTGGTTCATTTCTTCGTTAACATACGGGAAGTCAGGTGGAAGGACGGAGTTGAAGAGGATTCGTCCAACAGTTGTCTCAAATGCCTTGCCTTCGAATTTCTCATACTTCTTCTTCGAACCGGCAAGAACCTTGATCTTCGCGCGGAAGGAAACGGCGTCAAGGTCATATGCAGTAACTGCTTGATTTTGAGATGCGAACATCATACCTTCACCCTTCTCACCATCGACGTTCTTCGTCATCCAGTAACAACCGAGCGTGATGTCGAGAAGTTTTGCGGACACGATTGGATCGCCGTTCTGCGGCTTGAGGAGATTCTTGTTCGACGCCATGAGTTCACGAGCTTCGGCCTGCGCCTCGTCGGAGAGTGGAACGTAGACGGCCATTTGGTCACCGTCGAAGTCGGCGTTGAATGCCGCACAGACCATCGGGTGTACTTGGATCGCATTGCCTTCGATCAGAATCGGATTGAACGCCTGAATACCGAGACGGTGGAGTGTCGGTGCACGGTTGAGGAGCACGTATTTGCCCTGAATCACTTCTTCGAGAATTGCCCAGACTTCTGGAATTCCTTCTTCGATGAGTTTGTTTGCGCCGCGGATGTTGAATGCAAGTTCGCGTGCGAGAATTTTTGAGATAACGAACGGACGGAAGAGTTCAAGCGCCATGTGCTTCGGCAGACCGCATTGATTGAGTCGGAGCTGCGGACCAACGACGATAACTGAGCGGCCTGAATAGTCCACGCGTTTACCGAGGAGGTTCTGACGGAAGAGGCCTTGCTTACTCTTCAGGTTGTCTGAGAGAGATTTGAGAGCACGGCGCTGTGACTGACTCATCGCCTGTGCATCGCCGGATGAACCGATCGAGTTATCGATGAGCGCATCAACTGCTTCCTGGAGAATACGCTTTTCGTTGCGGAGAATGACATCTGGCGCACCGATTTCCTTCAATTTCTTGAGACGGTTGTTGCGGTTGATGACGCGACGGTAGAGGTCGTTGAGGTCAGAGGTTGCATGACGGCCGCCATCAAGCGCTACCATCGGACGGAGTGCTGGAGGAATGACGGGGATGACGGTGAGGAACATCCATTCTGGGCGAATCTCAGAATGCATCATCGAACGGATGAGTGAGAGACGCTTGTCGAGCTTTTCTTTCTCAATTGCACTAGCCTTCGGCAGCATTTCTTCCGTGATCGCCTTCAGTTTCGCGAGGTCGATCTGCTTGAAGAGCGTGAAAATTGCCTCAGCGCCAATGGCCGCTTCGAAACAGTTGCCGTATTTGAGTGAGTAATGATGGTATGCGATCTCGTTGAGCACTTTACCTTCGTAAATTTCGCCGATTTCTTTCTTCGTACTCGTGAGGAGTTCTTTGAGCTTCTCACGTGTGGCATCATCAGCCGATGACTTCACTTTGTTTTTGTATTCGCTTTCGAGTCCTTTGATGACGGAATCTTTTTCAACTGCGTCGACTTTCGTGATGATGTAGCCGGCGAAGTAGATGACCTTTTCGAGATCAGAGACCGGAATGTTCATGAGAATCGACATGCGAGATGGCACGCCGCGGAGGAACCAGATGTGCGCAACTGGGGAGGCGAGTTCGATGTGACCCATGCGATCACGGCGAACGATTGACTTCGTAACTTCAACGCCACATTTCTCACAGACGATATCTTTGTAGCGAATGCGTCGGTATTTACCACAGTAACATTCGTAATCTTTTTCCGGACCGAAGATGCGCTCGTCGAAGAGACCGCCGCGCTCAGAGCGTCCGGTACGGTAGTTGATTGTTTCCGGCTTGGTGACTTCGCCGTAACTCCAGTCGCGAATCATATCCGGACTCGCAAGCGAGAGTCCGATTTCATTGAAATCCATTGTTGTATCGATTGTTTTCATATGTTTTATTTCGATGATGATTTCTTAAGTTCGACGTGAAGAGCGAGACCCCGCAGGTAGTTCAACATGACATTGAACGATGCCGGCGCATTTGGCTCTTTCATTTCTTCGCCCTTGATAATGGAATCGAATGTCGCCGAGCGACCGAGAATATCGTCAGATTTGATGGTGATCATTTCGCGAAGCACATGCGCGGCACCGTAGCCTTCGAGTGCCCAGACTTCCATTTCTCCGAAACGCTGACCGCCGCCTTGGGCCTTACCGCCAAGTGGCTGCTGCGTGATGAGAGAGTACGGACCGATGGAACGCATATGAATCTTGTCTTCTACCATGTGGTGCAATTTGAGAATGTACATGTAGCCGACTGCGATGTCCTGTTCGAATGCATCGCCTGTGCGTCCGTCAAAGAGTTTGACGCGGCCGCTCTCCGGCATGCCGGCTTTGACGAGTTCGGCTTTGATTTCTTCCGTATTCGCACTTGCGAAGATCGGCACGACTGCCTGATAGTTGAGTGTGTTTGCGGCATAGCCCAAGTGCATCTCGAGAATCTGTCCCAAGTTCATACGCGATGGAATACCGAGCGGTGTGAGAATCACATCGACGGGCGTACCGTCTGCCATGTATGGCATTTCTTCTTCTGGAAGGATTGTGGAAATAACACCTTTGTTACCGTGGCGTCCAGCGAGCTTGTCACCGACGGAAATGTTGCGAATCTGTGCGAGTTCGATGACGATTTTCTTGATGATGCCGGATTCGAGCTGATGACCCTGGTCGCGTGAGAAAACTTTCACACCGATGATGCGTCCGCGCTTGCCGTGTTCCATGCGAAGTGATGTGTCTTTCACATCACGAGCTTTCTCGGCAAAGATCGAACGGAGGAGGCGCTCTTCTGGCGTAAGTTCAGTCTCGCCTTTTGGAGTAATTTTACCGACGAGAATGTCGTTTTCACGAACTTCGGCACCGATACGAACCACACCTTCTTCGTCGAGGTCTTTCAGTTTGCCTTCACCGACGTTTGGAATATCGCGTGTCGTGATTTCCGGTCCGAGCTTCGTATCACGAACGAGACACGTAAACTCTTCGATATAAATAGACGTGAATTTAGAATTTTTGACGAGACGTTCTGAGAGAATGATCGCGTCTTCGTAGTTGTTACCGTTCCATGACATGAATGCGACGAGCGCGTTCTGACCGAGCGCGATTTGTCCGCCATCAGTTGATGTCGTGTCGGCGAGCACGTCGCCTTTCTTGATTTTGTCACCGACTGAAACGATCGGGCGCTGGTGCGAAGCCGTGAAGTTGTTCGTGCGCTGGAAATTCACGAGACCATACGTATGATCCTTGCCTTTTGAATCTTCGATGACGACTTTCTGCGCATCAACTTTGGCGACTTTGCCGTCAACGCGAGAAATTGCGAGACGTCCTGAGTCGCGAGCGGCCATGGCTTCCATGCCGGTCGAGACGAGCGGAGCTTCCGGAATGAGACATGGTGTCGCCTGCTTCTGCATGTTACTTCCCATGAGTGCGCGGTTTGCTTCATCGTGTTCGAGGAACGGAACCATCGATGTTGCGATTGAGAATGCCTGGTTTGTTGCAACGTCGATAAAATCAACTTCGCTTGGCGTGACGATACCTGGTTCAGTGTGAACGCGAGCTTCGACGCGGTTTTCAGTAATCTTGCCGTTCGCATCCGTGTGCGTGCCGGCGTGTGCGATGATGTATTTTTCTTCTTCGAGCGCATTCAAGTAACTGATTTCGCCGGTCATCTTGCCGCCTTTTACTTTCATGTAGGGCGTCTCGATGATGCCGAATTCGTTGATGCGGGCGTAGG
>CALRCI010000030.1 GCA_943354525.1 Candidatus Nomurabacteria bacterium
TGAACAATTCTTCCACATCTTCTTCAGGAATCAATGCCGGAAACGCACATCCACCAACTTTCGTCGTGTAGAGTTTCGTCACTCCGATGATATCCCGTATGTACTGATGCGGAATTCCGAGTCCAGCGCAAACTGCAGCCGGAATCGTGTTTGAACTGGTAACGTTTGGATAATCGCCGTGGTCAATGTCGAGCATAACTCCCTGCGCACCTTCTGCCAGAATGTTTTTCCCTTCGGCGAGCATATGCTTCACTCGTGCCGAGAGGTCTACAATCTGCAAATTCTGGCGCATCTGAGTCGCCGCTTCGAACCATTGTTGCATTTTTACTTGATACAAATCCATAAAATCAAATTCAAATTTGTATTCATCCACATACATACCGAGCACCTTCACATGATGATTGAAAAGTTCATGAACCTTTTTCTCAAAATCAAAAGATAAAATATCTCCGACTTTGGGTCCAATCCTACTCTTCGCATCTGTGTATGCTGGGCCAATCCCCTTGCCTGTCGTGCCGACTTTCTTACCACCTACTGATTTGCGACACTCTTCTGCTGCATCCAAAAGCTGGTGCGTCGGCATGATGAGTGATGCTCGATTAGAAATAAAAAGTCGTTCGGTAACATCATATCCAAGCTTCTTCAAATCAGAAATTTCTTTCATCAGAGAAACCGGATCATTGACTGTTCCATTGCCTATATAGAGTTCCGTCTCAGGAATGAAATAGCCGCTGGGCACGTGATGCCCCACGAATTCCTGATTGTTCACTTTAAGCGTATGACCCGCATTCGGTCCGCCTTGAAAGCGAGCCGCAGCGGCATAGTTCAATTTTCCCGCATCATTACGTGAAGAAAGCATGATATCGATATCCTTGCCTTTGCCTTCATCACCCCATTGCAGTCCGAAGGTAATATCCACAGAACCGCGTTTTGTTGGTATTTCACTTTTTATTGTTGTCATGTTCGTTAATTTTTTTTTGTGAAAATAGTTGGTTTACCGTGAATAGTTCGGCGCTTCTTTCGTCATAATTACACCGTGTACATGGCTTTCCTTGACACCAGCACTGGTAATAAGAGTGAATTTAGCATTACGTAAATCCGTAATTTTCGGGGAACCCGTGTAGCCCATGGCTGCTCGGAGTCCGCCGATGAATTGATGCATTACTTCCTTCAAACTGCCTCCATATGGTATCCGTCCGACAATGCCTTCCGGCACCAGCTTCTTGATATCATCTTCAGCATCCTGGAAATAACGGTCTTTACTGCCATCCGCCATAGCATCCACAGAACCCATTCCGCGATATTCTTTGAATTTCTTTCCTTGAAAATCAATTATCTCTCCGGGGGATTCATCGAGGCCGGCAAATTTACTGCCCATCATAATAGTATCTGCACCGGCAACAATCGCTTTCGTGACGTCCCCTGTTTGAGTAACTCCGCCATCGGAAATGATTGGAATTCTGCCTTGCAGCGCTTCATATACTTCCCATACTGCCGTAATCTGCGGAACACCCACACCGGTAACGATGCGCGTAGTGCAAATCGAACCAGGTCCGATACCCACTTTTACTGCATCTGCACCGGCTTCTTCGAGAGCGAGTGCTGCTTCTCCTGTAGCAATATTGCCAGCGATAACTTCAATGGTGAATCTTTGTTTAATTGATTTCACCATTTCAATCACGCCGTCACTGTGTCCATGCGCCGTATCTAAGACGATGACGTCAACATGTGCTTCAATAAGTGCCTCCACACGTAGAAGTGTGTCGCGAGTAACACCAACAGCAGCTCCTACTCGGAGTTGGCCATTGCTGTCCTTGCAGGCGTTCGGAAAATCTTTCAAGCTCAAAACATCACGCATTGTAAACAAACCGATAAGTTTCTTTGATGCATCTACAATCGGAAGTTTTTCTACTCTTTTTTCCTTCATCTTCATCTCCGCCATCTTCATGGTCGTGTCAGCTGTACCGAAAACAATATCGGTGGTCATCATACTGCTTATCTTTTGGTCTTTGTCATCACGGAATTTTAAATCACGCTTCGTAACAATTCCCACAAGATATCCTGACGCATCTATGATTGGGACACCGTTGATTTTTTCTTTCTCCATCAATTGGCGAGCCATACCGACAGTATCTGTATGCAGTAACGTAAACGGGTTCGAGATAAACGCGCTTTCTGTGCGCTTCACTTTGCGAACCTCTGCAACCTGTTCCTCAATGCTCATGTTTTTGTGCAGGATACCGATACCGCCTTCACGCGCTACGGCAATAGCCATATCTGATTCGGTTACGGTATCCATCGCTGCCGACAAAAATGGCACATTGATACTGATGTTACGAGTTAATTTGGTAGTGAGACTTACTTCACGAGGAAGTATTTTGGAATGCATTGGCCGGACTAATACGTCATCAAACGTATATCCTCGGATAAATTTTTCATCGAATTTCATGATTTGTTTTTTTGTTTTTAAATAGTGAAAAGTTAGTTAAACTTGATTTCCTGCAGTCTACATGCTCATTTCCCTTCTGTCAAAGCCGGTCCAAAACCTGTGGAAAACGCCAAGGCGTCGCCTTGGCATTTTCCACAGATGCTACAAATTCTGCGATCGCAAGAATTGTGTCACTTTCGCCTCCACATCAGCTGCAGTCGGACATTCCATGAGTTCTATTCGGAGTTCCTTGGCGCCATCAAAGCCATTCACATAGGCTTTGTAATGCTTTTTCATTATGGCGAAGCTTTTGATGTCGCCAAGAAGTGTCTCAAAAAGTTTCGTGTGTTCTACCATCACCTGCAGTTTTTCTTTAATCGTCGAAACTTTCCTAGCAAAGAGCCATGGATTGCCGAAAATCGCACGACCGAGCATGACGCCGTCACAACCAGTCTCGGCAATTTTTTTTCGCGCGTCGGCAATATCGAGGACATCACCATTTCCGATGATGAGTGTCTCAGGAGAAATTTCATTGCGCAGCGCGACAATTGTTGGCATCAAATCCCAATGCGCCGGTACGAGTGACATTTCTTTGCGCGTGCGGAGATGGACCGTGAGCGCCGGAAGTTTTTGTTCGAGGAGAAATCTGATCCATGTATCGATCTCGTTTTTGTTGTAACCAATACGCGTCTTTACTGATACTGGAAGTCCTGACGTGCGTGCCGCTTCGATAATCGCGAGCGCACTGCCATGGTCTTTCATCATTGCCGCACCCGCACACTGCTTCTCAATCGATTTATCCGGACAGCCCATGTTGATATCAATACCATCAAATCCGAGTTCGGCACACAGTGCTGCTGCTTCCACCATCTTTTCCGAGTGTGAACCGAAGAGCTGCGCGACGATGGGGCGTTCTGCCTCTGTGTATTCGAGATCGCGCTTGAGTACTGCTCGGCCCGGCGAGGCGAGACCGTCGGCAGAGACGAATTCAGTCCACGTCACATCGGGCTTACCGTATTTCGCGATCACACGACGAAAGGCCGTGTCAGTGACATCGGCCATTGGGGCAAGCACAAAAAACGGTTTCGGCAGTTGTGTCCAGAAATTTTTCATTGTTCGAACTTGTAATATACCTTATCGGTATAGCGAAGATCAATGTAGTCGAGTTTGCTCTGCTTCGTCGCCATATCTTTCTTGAGCGGCTGCACGGCAAGCGCGGAGAGCAGATTGGTCGTCGCCTTCGTGAAATCTGTTTCCGGACCGAGAATGATCACTTGCTTGTTGCCCGAGAAATCTCCTGAGAGGAAGAACTCGCGCGTGCCATCGGGTTTGAGTGCAAATGCTTTGGCCGGGAATCCGGCAGTTTTGAGCGCATGTACGAAACTGATTACATTGGCGAGCTCTGTATCGGGCAAGACCACACCATTGATCGGATCCCCCGATACGGGCGTGAAAAATCTGAAATAAATTGTTCCAGAAAAATCAGGTGCTTCGCTAAAAATACTGCCGTCCGTATCAACGCTATAACAATCAGGATTTACGGCCGTATCGACTCCGCACCAGAGATAATCAATCGTATGTTCAGTCATCGTCGCAGTGAGTGTCCGGCCAGAGAGTTTTACGGAAAGCGTTTTGATGCGCGGAAATTGCGCTCGGAGATCCGTCATGATTTTTTTCTTCGGGTAGAAGAATCTACTCGTACGAGGGATGACGAAAAGTATGTGACCTGAAATATCAGTGACCATTGCCTGCTGCACCGCTCGGGTATCCACGACTTCGGCGCCGAGGACGTCCACGTCATATATCTGAAGTGCAGGACGTTTGATGATGAATATACATACGCTGAGAAGCACGACAACGATCGCGCTGATCGCAATTCGTTTCAATCGCGTCTGACGACGACGTTTCTCCACGATCTCGCGCAGACGCGGAGAATTGATTTCATTTTTTTGTGAGAGATGTGATTGCATAATAAGCGAAGTGCGGATGCAGTTTCCGGAGAGGCTTACGGACGCTGGCGAGCGGAGTACGAGACGAAATTTCAGCAGAAATTTACGTCGTACTCTCCGGAAACTGCATCCGCATGGAGCGTTACTTTTTTGAAATTACTTTTTGTCCACCGAGATACGGCTGGAGTACGTCAGGAATGCGGATAGAGCCATCTTCATTCTGGTAGTTTTCCATGATTGCAATCAGAAGACGTCCAATGGCAACAACTGTTGCGTCATTCATATGCACTGGCTCAATTTTCCCATCTGCACGTTTGACGCGAGTGTTGAGACGACGAGACTGGAAAGAACCTGTGAGATCAGCACTATGCGTCTCACGATATTTATTCTGTCCTGGCATCCAGGTATTGATATCCACTTGTCGATAGTCAGGGAAACCCATATCTCCGGTACAAATACTCATAACCTCGTATGGAAGTTTTAAAGTTTGCAAAACATGCTCTTGAATCGCAATGAGGAAATCCTGCTGCTGGATAGATTGCTCAGGAAGCGAAAATACTTCCATCTCAAGTTTATCAAACTGATGTTGGCGGAGAATACCATTCGTATCTTTACCATATGTTCCCGCTTCACGGCGAAATGCAGTCGAATAACCGGCGTAGCAGAGAGGTAAATCAGATTCTTTGAATATCTCATCAAGATGCATTGCGCCAAGGGTATGTTCTGCACTTCCGATCAACATCGAATCGTCATTGGGGAAAAGATAATGATCTTCAGACGCCATGTATCGTGCCATTTTCAACTGAACAACCGGACGGATAAAGACTGGTGGAATAACCGGAATAAATGCTTTGATCGGCACGGAAACATTCGCCTTCTCCGCAATTTTTGTGAGTGTTTCAGTATTCGTAAGCATGTCGAGACACATCTGAATGATTCCGAACTGCAATCGAACGAGATCACCTTTCAAATATGAAAACCGCGAACCAGAAACTTTCGCAGCTGTTTCGGTATCAATAATTCCGAGTGCCTGACCGAGATCATAATGTTCCTTTGGTACAAAAGAAAAATCTGGTTTCTCTCCCCATGTACGAAGAACGACGTTACCCGATTCGTCAGGTCCTTCGGGAGTATCCGCTGATGGAATATTCGGAATCTTCAGCATGATTGCCTGCCATTGTTCCATAATCTTTTTAAGCTCTTCTTCTTGAGACTTAAGATCTTCTTTGACAACCTGCATTTCTTTGATCGTTTGAAGCTTCGCTTTTTCGTCCGTCATACGAGTAATTTCTGTACCCATGCGATTCTGCTCTGCGCGAATATTGTCAATTGCAGTACGAAGACGAAGGCGCTCATCGTCGAGCGCAATAAGTGCACCTACGTCAAATGGCGCTTTCCGCTTTGCTGCAGCATTTGAAACCAGCTCACTGTTTTCCCGAATAAACTTAATATCTAACATGCTCTCATACTAGCAAATAGTTATCCTTTTGCAAAAATTAGATGCCTTGATACACTGTACTCTTGCTTTTTTGAGCAAGAATTATGAAGAAACTTTTGCCTGAAAAATTTCCACGAGGGCTCGACGAAATTCCCGGCCCGCCCAAGTTCCTCTATATAGTAGGGAAACTTCCACCTGAGGGATATAAATACCTGATCGTCGTCGGTTCACGTCGTCTCACGAGTTATGGCATCGATGCCACTCGAGCGCTCATTCGCGGACTCGCAGGTTATCCCGTCGTCATCGTCTCGGGACTAGCTCAAGGAATTGACACGATTGCACTTACGGCCGGACTCGACGCCGGACTTCGCACGATCGCCTTCCCCGGCTCAGGACTTGATCCGGAAGTTATCGTACCATCGTCAAATAGATTGCTCGCCGAGAGAATTGTTTCTCAAGGTGGATGTCTGTTGTCCGAATACGATCCGACGTTCCCTGCCGCAGAGTGGACATTCCCCCAGCGCAATCGTCTCATGGCAGGAATGGCACATGCCGTACTGATTGTCGAAGCGGCCATGAAATCCGGTACGATGATTACTGCTCGTCTCGCGCTCGACTACAATCGCGACGTGCTCGCAGTACCTGGCTCAATATTTTCTCCGGTTTCTGTTGGCACTCACTATCTGATCAAGAACGGCGCGACTCCAATAACGTCGAGCAGTGATCTCCTCACTGCACTCGGATTCGCTCCGGGCAGCACTTCGGCACGCACCGCCGAGCTCGACAATTGTTCTCCGCTTGAAAAGAAAATTCTCGAAGTACTCGCCAATCCCGCACCGCGTGACGAAATAATTCGTACTGCAGGACTGCCGGCACCCGAAGTAAACACCACCCTTTCGATCATGGAATTGAAAGGGCTGATCAAGGAAGAATACGGTGAGATCAGACGCACATAAATGTACTAAAATTTGCCAAAAAAAACTTTTAGTGTTACTAATTAGAAGCGTTATGAAATTATTGATTGTCGAATCACCATCAAAAGCGAAAACGATTGAGAAATATCTCGATGGCGCATTTACCGTACGCGCATCTGTCGGCCACGTGCGCGATCTCCCGAAATCAAATAAGAAAGCTATCGACATCGACGCCGGCTTCGTGCCCTTCTACGAAATTTCCAAAGGTAAAGAAAAAGTTGTGCACGAACTCCAGCATCTCGCCGAGAAAGCGACTGAAATTATGCTTGCAACTGACCCGGACCGCGAAGGCGAGGCAATCTCATGGCATCTGAAAACACTGCTCGATGAGGACAAGAAAGTAAAGGCGCCGATCAAGCGCGTCGCATTTCATGAGATCACCAAAGAAGCCGTCGAAGAAGCGCTCAAATCTCCGCGCGATATCGATGACAAGCTAGTCGCTGCACAGGAAGCGCGTCGCGTGCTCGACCGTCTCGTCGGCTACGATCTCTCCGGCGTCATTTGGAAGAAAGTCCGCTATGGTCTCTCGGCTGGCCGCGTGCA
>CALRCI010000031.1 GCA_943354525.1 Candidatus Nomurabacteria bacterium
CCGTTATCATGGGTGTGTGCATTATTAGTTTAATTTTTTATATGTTATGAAGAAAAATCTTACAAAGAAACTAATCGCCGGCCTCTCACTCTTCGCCCTTATGGTCATCCTCGTGCCAGTTTCGCGCGCCTCTGCTATGGAACGTGGCATGAACGAACCGAAAGGCAAGGACCAGACGACACGTATCTCTGATGCGAAGTCTCGCGCCGATCAGGAAATCGAGCGCCGCATCAAATCTATGAGTGAACTTACGAGCCGCATGGGTGAGATGAAAAAACTCTCCGATACCGATCGTGCAGCTCTCTCGGCGATGATCAAAGTCGATATCGATAATCTCACTGCTCTCAAGGCGAAGATCGATGCCGATACGGATACGGCAACGTTGAAAACTGATGTACAATCCATCACGAAGTCATACCGAACATATATGCTCCTCATGCCAAAAATCCGCATCCTCGCCGCCGCTGACCGCATGGATACGACGACTGACATGCTTGGCACTATCGTGACGAAATTACAGGCAGCTATCGCAAGTGCGCAGACTGTCGGCAAAGACGTGACTGCAATGAATGCATCACTCGCCGACATGCAGGCGAAGATCGCCGATGCGAAGACTCAATATGCAAATGCCAAGGCTGCGGTTACCACGCTCGTCCCTGACAATGGCACGCAGTCAGTCATCGATGCGAACAAGGCCGCACTTGAGAAGGCTCGCGACATGATCAAAGCTGGCGCCGCCGATCTCAAAGCCGCTTCCGCCGATGCGAAATCGATCCGCGATGCGCTGAAAGCAATGGGCATCAAATTGGAACTCAAAACAAAAAGCGAATAAGTAGTTACTAGAACAAAACTCCTCCGTCCTATCCGGAGGTTTTTTGTATGTAGGCATTGTCATTCCGGACTTGATCCGATATCCACGTCAGGAGTCCGACTCCTGTCACGGATTTCGAAGCCGGAATGAAAACTTTCTGCTACAATAGGATCATCTATGGACGACATCAAGAAAATAATTCCTGAGACGAAAACGAGCGTAGAGCAGTCAATGAAGAATGCGAAAGAATATTGGCACATGCTCGGGCCAGGGCTGACGACCGGTGCGGCCGATGATGATCCATCGGGAATCGCGACCTATTCACAGACGGGAAGCCAGTACGGATTTCAATTGACATGGCTCGCGCTCTTTTCATTTCCGCTCATGGGTGTCGTGCAGGAAATGTGCGCGCGCATCGGCATTGTGACGGGGGAAGGGCTCGCCGCCAATATCCGCCGATATTTCCCGCGACGAGTGCTCTACGCGTCTACGATCTTGCTTCTCATCGCAAATATTTTCAATCTCGGTGCCGACCTCGGCGCAATGGCCACGGCCACCCAGCTCGTGCTCCCGCACTGGAACTTCGGCATTCTCGTCGTTGGATTCGGCGTCATCAGTTTGCTTCTTCAAATTTTTACGACGTACGTCGAATATGCGAAGTATTTGAAATATCTCGCACTCATTCTGCTCTCATATGTCGTCTCAGCATTCGTGTTGCACATTCACTGGAGCGATGTCCTTATGCATACAATTATTCCGCACATCACATGGAGCAAAGATCAGATATTTATCATCGCCGGAATTCTCGGCACGACGATTTCGCCGTATCTCTTCTTCTGGCAGACGTCACAGGAAGTTGAAGAAGAAATCAAGGACGGTCAGACGACAATCCGCTCGCGCCAGCTCTCGACGACGCCGAAGCAGATCCGAGATATGCGCATCGATGTCTGGACGGGAATGTTCGTCTCCAACCTCGTCATGTTCTTCATCATTGCCGCCTGCGGGGCAGCGCTCCACGGCTCTGGCATCACGACGATCAAGACTGCGGCCGATGCCGCGCTCGCACTCAAACCGTTCGGCGGCATGTTTGCATATGTGCTCTTCACGCTCGGCATCGTCGGCACCGGCATGCTCGCCGTGCCCGTGCTCGCCGGTTCGGCTGCGTATGCGGTGTCTGAAAGTCTCGGCTGGAAATACGGACTCTATCGCAAACTCAAACAAGCGTATGCATTCTATGGTGTCATCGCCGTGGCCGTCATTGTCGGCATCATCATCAATTTCATCGGACTTGATCCGATCAAGGCGCTGATTTATTCTGCAGTCTTAAACGGCGTCATCGCTCCGATCATTCTCTTCTTCATTGTGCGTATTTCAGGTAGTAAGAAAATCATGGGGGAGTGGGCGAACAAAAAAATTCCACATTTCATTGGCTGGCTGACGGTCGGCATCATGACTGTTGCCGCAGTGGCGGTGATCATTTCACTTTTGTAAAATACTTTTACACTTGCGCGTAGAGATACGTATTTTACAATGAGTACATGGCAACATTTTTAAATACGTTATACGCATCCATACTTGTCCTTGGCTGGATCAAGTTCGGAATCATCGTCATCATCGACCTGATTCTCTGGCGCATCCATCCGCTCATCGGACTTGCGGGACTCATACTCCTCATCGCGTATCTCGCGCACTGGATCTAATCTCACCATTTGCCGCGCACTTTGGTGCGCGGTTTATGATATACTTTCGCCATGGACGAAAACGACCCACGACATCACCATCTCGGTTTCTCAACTGAAGAGATCCATCATATCTGCAGAGGCATCACCGGCAAGGATCGGAGCGAGCTTTTTATCTGCGAAGTCGATGAAGAACTTCGCCAAGGTCTCGCCTTCATCAAGAAACATCCAAAAGTTGTCACGATTCTTGGCTCGGCGCGCATTGCCGAAGGGGATCGCTACTACGAACTGACGCGAGAGATTTCATTCCGTCTCGCGCAGGAGCTCGGCATGGCCGTGGCGACCGGCGGCGGTCCGGCAATCATGGAAGCAGGCGACCGAGGGGCGAAGGAAGCTGGTGGCGTCTCGCTGGCTATGACGATCAAGCTCCCGCATGAGCAAACGACGAACATCTATGCTACCGAAGTCATGCATTTCAACTTTTTCTTCACCCGCAAAGTCATCATGACCTACGGCGTCGAAGCATTCGTCTATATGCCGGGCGGATTCGGCACACTCAACGAGTTTTTTGAGATTCTCACGCTCGTTCAGACGAAGAAAACCCATCCGCGCCCGATTCTCCTCGTCGGCAGCGAGTTCTGGCAGCCGCTTCAGGACTATATTGAGAAATTTTTGGACGAACGAAACCTTGTCGACGATGCCGATACGAGAATGCTCTATCAGATCGTCGATTCTGCCGAGGATGTGGTCCGCACCATCCGCGATTTCTACGCCGAGAGCTAAAAACCCAAAATAAAAATCTGATTTTGAGACAGTACGGAGAGCTTGGCTCGAGTCCCTAGCGCCGGTTCAGCAGAACCGGACGCGCGTCTCAAAATCAGATTTTTATTTTGGGTTTTTAGATGCTGATGGACTCTAAAATTCCTTGCAGGCAAGCACCATTTCAGATGGCCTGTTGACCTCTATTTTTTTCCGTTTCGTTCACGATTTTTTTGTCTTTTCCACACCTTTTTTGGACTCTGAATTGTGCTAGAATGTGTGAACGTCACTTACGAATTATTAGCTAGTTTTCTTGCGCATATGAACATCTCCATCACCAAGCGAGACGGGGCCAAAGAGCCCTTCAACGCCGATCGCATCAACCGCTCCATCGAGCGTGCATGTGCTGGACTTACCGATCCTATCGGCAAAGTCACGCAGATCGCCTCAGAAACTGAGCTCACACTCTATGATGGCATTACGACCGAAGAAATGGATCAGGCGACCGTGAATGCGGCCCTCCAAAATGCGCAGTATGACCTCGAATTCGACAAAATCGCGACGCGGCTTCTCCTCAAAATCATCCACAAGAAAGTTCTCGGCGATTATCATTCAGATGAGGAGCTTGAAACCCTGCATCAGACGCACTTCATCGAATATGTGAAGCACGGCGTTGCCGACGGCAAGCTTGATCCGCGCTTCACCGAAATTTTTGATCTCGCTGAGCTCACTGCGGCACTACGCACTGAACGCGATGACCTCTACAAATATTCTGGACTCTCGACGATGATGAATCGGTATCTCATGAAAGGACCTGATCAGATGCCGATCGAGACGCCGCAGTATTTTTGGATGCGTGTCGCCATGGGTATGTCGCTCACCGAGAAGAATCCGACTGAATGGGCGAAGAAGTTCTATGACAAAATGTCCAAGCTTGAATATCTCTCTGCCGGTTCGACGAATATCGGCGCTGGCACGACGCGTCCCTCGCTCTCCAACTGTTTCCTGATGCAGATCGAAGACGATATGGATCACATCGGCAAGACGGTGCACGACGTGCTCATGCTCTCGAAAGCGACCGGCGGCATCGGCCTTGCCGTGACGAAACTTCGCGCCAACGGCTCCGTCCTCCGCTCCAACAATACGATTTCATCCGGTCCAGTTCCGTTTCTTCACATCATCGACTCTGCCGTCCGTGCAGTCCAGCGCGGCGGCAAGAAAAAAGGCGCGCTGTGCTTCTATATGGAAAACTGGCATCTCGACTTCCAAGATTTTCTCGATCTCAAACAAAACGCCGGTGACGATTATCGCCGTGCACGCACGGCGAACACGGCTGTCTATATATCAGATGAATTCATGAAGCGCGTGAAGGAAGGTGCTGACTGGTATTTGTTTGATCCGAAGGACACTACCGACCTCATCGAGCTCTATGGTACGGCATTTTCCAAACGCTACAATGAGTACTGCGCCATGGCTGAGGCAGGTGAGCTGCCGATGTGGAAGAAACTGCCAGCGCGAGAACAGTACAAGAACATTCTCGTTTCTCTGCAAACGACATCGCACCCATGGTTGACCTGGAAGGACACGATCAATGTCCGTGCGCTCAACAACAACACTGGCACGATCCATGCGTCGAATCTCTGTACTGAAGTCATGCTCCCGCAGAACAAAGACAATGTCGCCGTCTGTAATCTCGTCTCGATCAATCTTCCGCGCCACCTCGTCGGCACACAGATGGATTGGATGCGTCTCGAAGAATCAGTGCGCTTCGCCATCCGCCAGCTCGACAACCTGATCGACGTGAACAAACTTCCAATTCTGGAGGCGATCAAGGCTGATACGGAGAATCGTGCCGTCGGTCTCGGACTCATGGGATTTGCAGATACGATCGAACAGCTTGGCTTCTCCTACGAAGACAAGGAAGCATTTGATCTCGCCGACAAAGTTTTTGAATTTATTTCGTACATGGCGATCGATGAATCGACGAAGCTCGCCGCTGAGCGTGGCAGTTATGCCAACTTCAAAGGCTCCGGTTGGTCCAAAGGCATGGTGCCGATCGATACATTCCGCGACGTCGAAGCTGAGCGCGGAGCGCCAGTGTCTGTCGAGAAGGCGAGTGCGAAAATCGTTCCTGATCTCGATTGGAATATTCTCCGTGAGAAGGTTGCGAAAGGTATGCGCAATGCGACCGTTCTCGCCATCGCACCAAATGCCAACATCGGTCTCGTTGCTGGAACCTCTCCAGGTATCGATCCGCGCTTCGCACAGATGTTTTCTCGCAATAAAATTTCCGGCAAGTATCTCGAAGTAAATCCGAATCTCGTACGTGATCTCATGTCACTCGGATTATGGGAACCGCATCGCGAGACGATTCTCGGCGCGCACGGTGACCTCTCACAAATCCCAGAAATTCCCGAGAAACTTCGCCGTATCTACAAGACGTCATTCTCGACATCTCCGTATGCATTCGTCGAAGTCGCGGCCCGCGCCCAGAAATGGGTTGACCAGGGAATTTCGCGCAATATGTATCTCGATGTCCGCGATGTCGATGAAGTCATGAATATTTACAGCGCGGCATGGGAAAAAGGTCTCAAGACGACCTACTATCTCCACATGAAGCCGAAGCACTCTGCTGAGCAGTCCACGGTGCGTGTAAACAAGGCCGAGAGTATCGGCAAGCGCGGATTCGCCTCAGTCTTCGGATCTCCAGCTCCAGTCCAACAAGCAGTTCCCGAGGCTGCAGTCACTCCAATAGAGCCAATCGAGGCAGCTCCGTCAGTATCTCCACTCCAAGAAAAGCCCAAGACTCCGCAGTTCGTCGTCCATGGGCCGGAAGATCCGCAGGATGCATTACTGTGTGAAGGATGCCAGTAGAATTAGGTTCTAGTAGCTAGGTTCTAGTTGCTAGTAACCGCTTATTATCAGTTTATTTTTTCTAGAACCTAGTCACTAGCTACTAGAACCTAATCCCATGCTCGTAGGAAAAGCCACACCTGAAGATACAAGTCTCCATCCCATGCATTACAAGTGGGCGTATGAACTCTACAACCAAGCCGTCCGCAATACGTGGTTCCCGCACGAAATTCCGCTCGGCGAAGATTTGAAAGACTGGAACGATATGACCGACGATGAACGTCATGCGGTGCGATTCCTCATGTCGTTCTTCAATCCGGCCGAACTCATCGTGAACCGTTCGCTTGCACTCGGCGTCTACCCGTACATCAAATCTCCGGAGTGCCATCTCTATCTCGCGAAGCAAATGTGGGAAGAGGCGAATCACTGCGTGGCATTCGAGTACGTGCTCGAGACATTTCCGATGGATCGCGACACGATTTACAAGATCCACACGGTGACACCGAGTATGGTTGCGAAAGAAAATTTCATCACGAAATATCTCAAACGTATGACCGAAGACGCACTCGATATCGAGACATCGGAAGGGAAGAAGGATTTCATCAGGAACCTGATCGCGACGAATATCGTGATGGAAGGCATCTGGTTCTACTCCGGCTTCATGGTCGTGCTCTCCTTCCGCCAGCGCAACAAGCTCCGCAATTTCGCATCAATGGTGAACTGGGTCATCCGCGACGAATCACTCCATCTGAAATTCGGCATCAATCTCGTGCTTAATATTCTCGAAGAGAATCCGGAACTGCTTACCGCCGAATTTGCCGATGAGCTGCGCCAGATCATTCTCGAAGGCGTCGAGCTCGAAGTCGCGTACAACAAAGATCTCTTCCCAACGGGCATTCTCGGACTGAATGCCGAATACGTGAACCAA
>CALRCI010000032.1 GCA_943354525.1 Candidatus Nomurabacteria bacterium
AAGAGATGCCGTTCTGTGAAAGGTACACATCTGAACTGCCGTCGAGCAGATCGGGCTGGCCGTCACCGTTGAAGTCAAAGAAATTATTGGAGTAGTAGTGCGTATGATTCGGTGAGGTGACATTGAATTCATCAAGCGCAGTGAAGACGACATGCGAGGCATGCGGTGTTGGATATGAGAGCTGTGAGAGCGAGAAGATCTCGTTGTTCACCGGAAACGGCCCGATTGCAGGATCTAGAGTGAAATTGTGTCCAGTATTGATGTAGGCATAGAACCACTCGCCTTGCTGGATAAGCGGACTGTTGTTCGGATTCGGCAACGAAGTATTATTGCCACGATGATTCGTACGGGTAGCGATGATCAGATCAGGAAGCCCGTCAGAGTTGATATCGGCGAAGCGCATATACCCTGAATCATTGCTCGCGACGTTGGTGAATACTTCCGGCCATTCGATCGTCGTACTGCCGGCATCAAATCCCCAGTTGGGATCATCGTTCCAGTGTCCCGCATGATCATTGATGAACACTCTTTGCTGAAGTCCGCCGTAGACAGGAGAATTGACTGCGGCATAAATATCGAGATAGCCGTCGCCGTTGAGATCGACAAATTGCGTCACGTTGCTCGCCAGATTGATAGCGGCACATGCGGCCGATGGCGCAACCCACGTCGGATCGTATGTCCAACCGGAACCGTTGTTGATATACACCTGCCATGGCAGCGAACTCGCACACATCGGATTATTATTGACTGTCTGTGACGGATCCTGCCAGATGAGATCGGCTCGGCCATCGTTGTTCACATCGACGAGACGGAGATTATTGTTCACTGACCAACTAGAAGAGCCGTACCACGTATCAAAAAATGTCATGTGCGCCACAGAAGTATTCACCAGATTTACATTGATGCCGTAGAGGAAATTTCTGGTCGGTAGCGTCCAGCCGGAATTCACGAAATCAGTTCCCGTATTCATGTAGACTTGCGTCTGTTCGTTGTAATTGAATGTCGCCGTACCCTGAGCATTCAAATCTCCGGTTGCGGAAATATAATCCGGCAGGCCGTCGCCGTTGAGGTCGGCGAACTGTCCCGCGCACTGGATAGTCACAGTGCCGACTTGGCAATTCACCAGACGCACACTGCTATCGACACTCTGCAAAAGCGAAAATCCTTTGGTCGGTACGCCATTGCCATCGACGGGGACGGTCGCAGAATGGTTATCGGTATAATTAAACGTTGTTGGCAGTGAGATGCTCGTCGCCAAATCAAGAACAGAAATTCCAGAAAGCAATGTTCGAACGCCATTTTCCCCAACACCATAATTCAAGATATATTTCTTATGAATTGCTCCGTCAACAGAAATAGTAACTTCTTTGATTCGATAATCGGTCTGGAACTTGAAGCCGGTACTGTAGTTAGTCGGCATATTGTTTTGTGCCTCACGAACAAATGCTATTTGGTAAATACCATTTGTATTTCCATGACCGGTATAGGTAATCGTGTCCGGATACATCTGACCTTGATCCTTGAAATACGCGAAGGACGCAAAGTTGTCATTTGTATCACGAATTTCCGTCAGCATCCATTTATAGATGTGCGTACTATCAGACGGATCATCTTGGCGATCAGCCGCTGCCGCACCGAAGGTGTAGGTCGTCCCCTTCTTGTCTTTTACGATCCACATCTGATTGGCATAGGTGTATGTCAGGAAATCTCCGTGCTCATTGCGCGCAACATACGTTCCCTCATCGCCATTCGTCTGCACGGTCTGTACCAGTTCGCCGCCGAGAGAGGAGACGAAGTCCTGATAGCTACCGGTATAGAGTGTCCCCGTGCCATGCTTATTTGCTCGGGCAATATATGGTATTGAGAACGACCAGCCATACCCTGCCTCTGATTGAGAATCGAGGTTTTGTGAATTATACGAGAGACTCAAACTTGGTTCGACGCCATTTCGTCCGGAAGGAATATCAAGAGGATAGCTGTATGTCAGTGCTCCAGTCGATTGATCAACATTTGGAACAATCTTATTGACCGTCTGCGACACATCGCGCGGATTCGGCTTCGCTGGATCTTGGCTGCCTGTAATCGAATTCTGATTTTGCGGTGGATTTTGATTTTCAGGACTCGTCGGTGCGACCGGAGAAACACCATCTCCAACACCTGGATCGGTTACCGCATCAGTAGGAGGAGCCTCGGGAGGTGTCGTGGAAGCACCATCTGAAGCATTCAGGCTAGTAGTCGGACTTGACTCTGTAACGGGCACGGACGCACTTGCATCCGGCGCTTCTTGGGCAAACACCGGCCAGACCGGCGCAAGGGCCAAAGAAAAAACCACTAGGAGAACTAGCGGCTTTTGCAAGAAAGGCGAACGCGCAAAGGAAGTAGCGCGATTAGGGCTGATAATCAAAGCACTGCACAAATGCTTAATTATGGTTTTCATACCCCCAGTTTATGCAGGCAAAAAATAAAGTCAAGAAAATTGCCAAGGCGTAGCCTTGGCAAAAATCGAGAAAACTGGGGATAACGCCAAGGCTACGCCTTGGCAATTTTTTAGCTCAGACTGAGTGCGGCGCGGGTTTGGGGACCAACGAGACCGACTGAGGGAGAGATAGGTTTGATCCCGTGGGCGATTTGGAATCGGATGACGGCGGCGTTGGTGGCAGAGCCGAAGTAATTCGTCTCGTGTCCAGATGAACCGACACCAGAAGTCGCGACAGTGTAGCCATGTGCATTGAGATATACCTGAAGCGCATGGACGTCGTAACCACTTATGCCTTGATACAGACTGCGAGAGAGTATGAGCGCTGTGCCAGCAGATGGCGCAGGAGTTGTCACAACCGGATATCCTGCAACTGCGAGCGCGGAAGTAATTTGCGGAGGAAGAAGCACACCGGCAGATGCGGCAGCAGTAAATGTCGAACGGAAATCGGTGACGAGAAATTGTGCGAGTGCAGTCGGATCAGAAGTCTGAGTGAAGATAGTGGTGAGATCGGAAATTTTTTCCTGGAGTGTGAGTTCTCCGGTGAGGCGTAGAAATGGATTGGTCGGCGTACCGGCAGAATTATGAATTTCGAAATGGAGATGCGCGGCACCACCTGAGGCATTGCCAGTATTACCGACGTAGCCGATGAGTGCACCTGGAGCGAGAACGGTACCGGCGACAACGCCTTCACCGAAACGATCGAGGTGCATGTAGACGAATGTCTCGCCACCCGGATTGGCCGTGTAGACAGCATTGCCTTCGCTCGCGCCGGTGACGATACGAATCACGACGGCCGGAGTCGGAGAGACGATCGGAGTTCCCTTTACCGCCATGATATCTTCGCCTTCATGGGTGCGGCCGTATGGACGCGGATCACCGAAATTTGGAAAGATGTTATTGAGACCGACTCCGAAGAGTACGGGCATGAGAACGATGGGATTGGCCGTCGTCGGAAGTGCGGCGATTTTCTGTTGTAAATCGCTGGATTGGTGCTGATACGACTGCCACTGTTGCCACGTCTGGCCTGAATCGCCGGCATAGTCTTGCGCCAAGGCGAGGACGGGAGAGAATACAAGTCCTACAATAAGAGCCCAAATAAAACTGCGTGTGAAATATTTCATAGAGTAGAGAGAGGAAGGCTTCGGTTATAGTAATCGAAGAAACCTTCTCGTATTGTAACGGATTCGTGACGTCTTTGTGACATATTGTTCATGTTTGTCAAATAAAAAAATCTGTTCGCGAATCACGAACAGATTTCTAATCTCAAGCAGGTTTGCAATAATTTATTTTCTTCTAACCTTGGTGTCGACGTACAGTCCTTTGGCTTCGATAGGGGTTATCTCATTCTCATCGCCATCGGACAAGCTGGTCGTCTGATGATAGGTGGCAGGAGTCATTTTCTTCTTGCGGGATTTGAAAAGCACTATACAAAGAATACCAACGATGAGGAGCACGAGTATCCACAGCAGCCAATCGTCTCCCGGAGAACGTGCATCGGCAGTCATGTCGGCTGACGTTTTCACGGCAGTATGGTGCATGGTATCAGTGGATACCGTATCCATCATATCGGTAAACATGGCCTGTGCGCGAGCCGGCGCGGGAATACATGCCGTACTGAAAATGAACAGTACGGATACAAAAAGAGACAGTAGTTTTTTCATGGGATTTAATTTTTCTGGATTCTACCTGAGCTCGGACTTGTTGTCAAAGTTGATCACAGATGCCGAGGCGACGCCTCGGCATCTGGGCAAAAAAAAGACGCCTGAGAGATGTTTCCACCCCACAGACGTCTGAACATTCCAAAACAATGAACGCTTAATCAAACCTCATCTGGATGCGACTTAGGATGCGCTAAACTGAAACGCTTCCTTTACCGCCTCCATAAACTCCGTATCTTTCAAACCCTTGGCAGAGCTTTCCAGAACAGCGAAGTCGGGGTTCAAAACTAATTGTTTTGTTCCAACTTTTACGTTGGCCGCTTCATTTGTTTTTTCCTGGTAAGCTTGCATCATGGTGCGTATGGCAGTTAATCCGCCATCATTTATCACGATACCGGTAAATCGGTCGAATTCCGACGATTGCTTAATGCCGTTGCTCATGATTTTGTGCATTGCGTCATTGTCCCGTTCGGTCCAACCTTTGGCAATATTACTAAATCGGTTTGCATTGGTCACCAAACCGCAGATAAGTTTCAGAACATCAGGTGTAGCCGTTCTCAAAAAATTTGCATTTATTGAGTTAATCGTGCTGCCATCCAATGCGGCAACGCATACTTGCAGTTTTTCCATGAAGTCGGGAGTAATTCCTTCTTCATAGGTGAACTGTTCCATAAACTTGCCGATATCAGCAAATGAACGTTTTGTTTTCAACTTTACCTGATTGCACATCTTGAGGAAGGCATCACGGTCAGTATCGTTCATTCTGAAAAGTGAATGTACCTCTATGTTCATGGCTTTCACCATGTTCCAATCGGTAAACGTCATTTTCATCGCATCAGCGGCATAATTGCCGAAATCTGCATCAGCATTCATCTGCTTCTTCACCTCTCTGAGCGGCCACGTGGCGTTAACCAACGCGCTGCCCACAGCAGGATTCTGCTTCATAAATATGGCGCATTCATCAAAACTCATGTTCTGATTTCTGAGCCATTGGGCAAATTCCGGATTGGTTTCGATAGTAGTGAGTAGTTTGAATTGTTCCGGAAAGCCGACACCATTTCTAGCGAGCTCATCCGAGTCATATCCAATCATGCCCAAGTTTTCGAGAACAGTGCCAATGTGTGAACGCAATTGTTCCTCTTTCGCATGTCTGAACTTATCACTGTCCATTTTCGTGTCTTTCACGGCCGCAATCAGAAACATCAGAAAGAGGATGCCTAAGCTGCCCAGCCAACCGTAATATTTCTGGAACCCGTCGGGCTCCAAATCATTACGCGTCAACGAGAGCTTCTGCATCGGCGCATCGCTCGGTTTCGCACCGGCAATACCTTCCAATGAATGTGATAATGATTGCATGTCACCGGTCTGCAGTTCACTGAGTTTTGATTTCAGCGCTTCCTGTAATCCGGCATAGGTCGTTGCTGCCTGGTCTTTCATACTGTTCACCGCATTGTCATAATCAGTCACCTGAGTTATGTATGCGTTCGTACGTTCAGATAACCATTTGTTAGCATCTATTAAATTTTCAAACTCAGGCACTTCTACCTTCGTGAATTTTTTAACAGTTGCCGGTTTAATCTGGCTCATCAGAGCTGCTTTTTGCCATACGGGTCCTTCGCCATCTCTTTTCTTCTCGATAGCTTGAACCGCAATAGCATTGTCCACCGCATTTTGCATGGAAGCTGCTGTTTGATCAGCAACTAATCGGTGTGATTCAACCGTAGAATACATTTCAGTCATTTTTTGGTCGGCGGCATTCTTGATATTTTCTTTACCAAAAATCCCGATTACGAAATAACCCATCACCAGAAGCGGAAGTAATTCGAAGAATAAATATTTTACGCTTTGCATCGCACTCATCGAAGAGTTTTTGCTGAAAAGCAGTAATAATACTGAAACTTCAATAATTCCACAAATGGCGGTAATTATTCCGGCTCCTGCAGAACCCAAGATGAACTTGGCTCCAAGGAATCCGGCATACTGCATCGCACCGACTGCGAGTAGCGCAAATATCAGGAACATAATACGAAGGCCTTTATTGCTCTTCGTGTTTCTGAGAAGGTCTTCTAACAACGGCATCGGCGCTGCGCCGGTAGTTGCAAGGTGATTCTTCATTTGCAATGGACTGTTAGCATTGTGAATTTTTTTCAAGGATTCAGAACCTGTTGTTGGTGTTTGATTGTTTTTTGTGTTCATTGTTTTTTGTTGTTTTTAGATTAAAGTTTAATTTTTAGTTGTTTGATTAAATCCGCCTGAGCAAAAAGATTCGCCCAAAAGGATTTAATCAAACGCCTGAGATATCACTAAAATCTAATACAACCTTCTGACAAAGAAGTTTTTATTAGGCGCAGTCTAGCATATTAAACATAGCATGTCAAGGGCTTGGAAGGCCTTCCCCGTATACAAAGAAACCCTCAAACATAAGGGTTTCTTTGTATATATACTTTAATTATTTCGCGATTTGCACTGCCTCCTCAAGGCGGATGGAGAGCAGCTTCGATCCCCCGTCGGCGCCGATGGTGACACCGTAGAGAATATGGGCGCGGGACATGGTCTCACGATTGTGCGTAACGACGATGAGTTGAGAGTATTTGGCGAGATTTTCGATCATGTTGCCGTACTTGCGAGAGTTGGCTTCGTCGAGGGCAGCATCAGTCTCATCGAGAACGAGGAACGGTGGCGGATTGACTTGCGACATGGCGAAGAGAAGTGCGATCGAAGTCAGCGAACGCTCACCACCGGAGAGCATGGCGAGATCGCGGACTTTTTTCTGTGGAAGCGAGACATTGATATCGATGCCGCGTTCAAATTCGAGTTCTTCGTCAGTAACAGATTCTTCTTCCTCATC
>CALRCI010000033.1 GCA_943354525.1 Candidatus Nomurabacteria bacterium
TTCTCTCCGACACTGCCAAATCTACCGTCCGCGCGTATCTGAAAAAGCGCGCCGACATGGCCGAAGCGCTCTTTATCGGCGTGTCAAAAATAAATAAAAACAAAAGCGAACGTCTCACTCCCCGCTCGATCGAACGCATCGTGAAGCACTATGCGACCAAGGCCGGCATTTCAAAAAAAGTGACACCGCACGTCATCCGCCACAGCTTCGCGACCGATCTCCTATCCAACGGTGCCGATATTCGCAGCGTACAAATGATGCTCGGCCATGCGAACATCGCGACGACGCAGATTTACACGCACGTGACAGACAAGCAGCTCAGAGAAGTACATAAAAAATTTCACAGCAAAGGGAAATAAAAAACTGGCTCGGGAAAATTCTCCTTTGCCAGCAATGTCATAAAAACCATTTTATTCTCCCATGCGGAATGCCGTGAGCTTATCGCGGAGCGCCGTGCGCTCATGTCTGCTTTTCTCCAAGTCTCCTCGCAGCGAATTCAGGAAAGCGCTCAAAGCGCTGCGCAGTTCCCGACGTTCCCGCGCGGCGTTGAGAAATCCGCAGGCGAAAGCGGTGCCAAGCGTTACGGAGGTCGCACCCAAGAGGAGGTACAGTACGCATATCGGAGAAAAGAGGGAAACTTCCTCCAGATAGAAATTCAGTACAAGCAGATTGATGGCGATTCCTGCGCCGTTTCCTGAGAAGAGCGCCAGGTCAAAGGCAGTTTCATCATCAAGTTCTTTACTGCTGGCAATGAATCCGGCCAACAAGCCGATGAAGAAAAAGAGGGCAAACGCTCTTGGTTCAAGGACCGGAACGTACGCGCTGAATCTCCATGTGGTGAACAGGCTCAATGCCGCCATGGTAACAAAAATAAATGTAATTTTTTTCATTTTAGATATTTTTAAAGGGTTACTTTTTCAAAACTGAGTAGTATCGCGTGTGAGCGGGGATTTCATTAATTGTCTACCTACCCGATTCGTTTGTCAATTGCTATACTATGCAGATATGGAAGAGCGTACGCACAAGAATTATTTTGATATTGCCTACAAAACTGGCACTGATGTCTGGTCGCTCCGCGATATTTCCGAGCGCGGTCGCGAATTGCTCGCCGGCATCGCACCGGGCGCACTCGTGCTCGAGCTCGGGAGCGGTCGCGGACGATTCGCCTTCATGCTCGCCGAGAATAAGTATCGCGTCATCGGCATAGATTTCATCGAGCATATTGTCGATAAGAATAATCGTGAGATCGAGACCCGCGGGCTCACTGGCAAGATCAGATTCATCACCGCCGACGTACTCGACATTCCGCTCACTGACGAGAGTTTCAATGCCGTAGCTGATATCGGCACGCTCGAACATCTCCCCCGCACTGACTGGCCGCGCTACGTGAGCGAGGCGTTTCGCGTGCTCAAGACCGGCGGCTACTATTATCTCATCACCCTCTCTCGCGAGACGCCGCAATTCCAGAAATGGAATCCGAAGACGAGCGAAACTGGCGATTACGTCGTCGATGGACTGCACTATCATTTCTTTACCCTCGACGAGATCCGCCAGACGTTCGGTGCGAGCTTTAATCTCGTCTCGACACGCGTCGAGCACCACGCGCCGTCGGGATTATATTTCCTGATCGTGCTTCTGCAAAAACTCTAGTATGAAAATTATTTCTTGGAATACAAACGGCTTGCGAGCCACGGCGACTCAAGGATTCTGGGATCCATTATTTGTGAAATACAAACCAGATATCGTTTGTTTGCAAGAGACGAAAGCTGAGCCAGAGCAACTGTCGGAAGAAGTCCGCAATCGCAAGGGCTATTACTCCTATTTTGCTTGGTCAAAAACTAAGAAAGGCTATTCCGGCGTTGCGATCTATTCGAAAGTTCCAGCCGAGAAAGTCACTGAACTTGGCATCAAAAAATTCGATGACCAAGGTCGCACGCTCGTCGCCTACTTCAATTCGCCAGCTGGCGAATTCGTGCTCATCAACTGCTACTTCCCCAATGGTGGCGGTGGTCCCGAGAAACTCGAATACAAATTGGAATTTTATGATGCCTTTCTGTCATTCGTAAATGATCTTCGCAAGCAGAAGAAGAAAGTTATTTTCTGCGGTGATGTGAATGTCGCGCACACTGAGATCGATCTCGCCCGTCCAAAAGAAAATGTTGACCACGTCGGCTTCCTCCCCGTCGAGCGTGCGTGGATGGATGAAGTCATCGATGCCGGCTGGATAGATGTCTATCGTCATTTCTATCCGAAAAAAGTTGATGCGTATACGTACTGGGATACGTATACGCGTGCGCGCGAGCGCAATGTCGGCTGGCGCATCGACTATTTCTTCGCCTCGCCTGATCTCATGAATAGAATTTCCAAGACGCAGATTCTCGCCGATTACTACGGATCGGACCATTGCCCGATCATGCTTGAATTCAAGGATTAGTTTTCTTGGACAATAAATAAAATAAAAAATCCAACTCGATGAGTTGGATTTTTTATTTCACCCCGTGCTTCTTGCGAAGCTCGGTGATTTCTTCTTCTTCGATTTGTTCTTTAACCTCTTTGCCTTTTTCGCCGAGGAGTTTCAAGTCAGCATCGGAGAGTTCATTCAGTTCTCGTACTCGCGAATCCAAATATTCGCGAGTATTTTTTTCAGGTTCTTCGAGAATTTCTTCGAGCAGTGCATGGAGAATCCAGCCGATGCGCGGAGATGGTTTCATGCCCAGTTCACCGATCAGAATAGTGCCATCGATCTTCAGCATGCCGACCGATGTCGGCTGGCGGAGCGCTTCTTCGATCATGGCGTGATATTTGCGGAGACGATACGGCGCTTCTTTTTTCTTCATGCCGGCACGATCACAATCGCGGATCTGCATGAGTTCCCAGATGTGTTCCCTGCCGACGTTCGTGATGATGCGTCGAACCGCCGAGAGCGTGATGACTTCGGTGTCGGAGAAAAACATATGATAGCGCACGAGTTTCGTGACGAGCTCGACGGTTTTCTTCGGATACTTGAGACGAGTGAGAATTTTCTCAACCATACGTGCACCCACGACTTCGTGACCATAGAACGTATACTTCCCTGCTCCGCCAGCCTTCGAGCCGTCCCAGCGACGAGTGCGTGGCTTGCCAATATCGTGCATGAGCGCGGCGAGACGGATTTCGAGCGGCCAGTCTTTGTCTGCCGCACATTTCACAGCGTAGAGTAGGTGTTCGAAGACATCGTAGAGGTGCTCACCTTTCTGCTCACAACCGATTCCCTCTTCAAGTTCGGGACAGAGATGTTTGAGTAAGCCAAGCTTCGATAGGAGTCCGACTCCTAAGAATGGATCGGGCGACATGAGAATTTTTGAGAACTCATCGCGGATACGCTCTTCGGAAATATCTTTGAGGAGTTCGGCGTGTTCAGTAATAGCCTCCATTGTTTCATATGAAACAGCGAAGTTGAGTTCGGCAGAGAAACGCACAGCTCGGAGCATACGTAGCGCGTCCTCAGAGAAGCGTAGAGAGGCGTCACCCACGCACCTGATGACTTTGTCCTTTATGTCTGTTTGTCCGTTATAAAGGTCAATTAAGTGTCCTTTAGACGAATTATAAGCCATGGCATTGATCGTAAAGTCACGGCGTTGCAAATCATCTTCTATCTTGTCGCTAAACTGAACTTCGTCTGGGTGACGCTTGTCAGTGTACTTCCCTTCTATACGGTAAGGTGTGACTTCAACTGTTTCATATGAAACTTCCTCTGAAGACGTTTCACGTGCAACCATTACTGCCACTGTACCAAAGGTATTCTCGTATACAGTCTTTTTAAATAGACTAATTACCTGCTCAGGTTTGGCATTTGTTGTTACATCCCAATCTTTTGGAATTCGGCCGATTATCAGATCACGGACACAGCCACCCACAACAAAAGCCTCAAATCCAGCTTTCTCTAGGGTTTGTGTTACATGTGAAACCTCCTTAGGTATCAGGGCGTTATTAATAGATTTTAGTTTGTCTTGTTTCATATGAAACTTTTGTGTGCGCCCGGCAGGAATTGAACCCACATCACTTGTTCCGAAGACAAGCACTCTATCCGTTGAGCTACGGGCGCGTTTTATGTGTAATTAAAATGCCCTTTGATTATATAGTACTTTCAGAATAAAGTAAATTTACCCTTATTTATCAATATATTTCAGGTAAATTGCATTTACTAAAGAAAAGCCATATAATACGAGTACTTTTAATTTAATAAGTTAATTTTGCGGGTATGGTTTAGTGGTAGAACACGTCCTTGCCAAGGATGAGACGGGAGTTCGATTCTCCCTACCCGCACACTATAACGGTATTGTCATACCGGACTCGATCCGGTGTCCAGGTCCGAATTCTAACCTAGATTCCGGTTCGTAGACCGGAATGACAATACACCCCTCCGGCTTTCAGCCACCTCCCCTTCGCAGGGGGAGGAAGAATACACACAATTCCCTGTCCTTTTGGGGATAACTATGTGTACATTGTTTATAAAAGACAGTATTCTGTATACTGGCTTTGACCAAGTATTTCTGACCCGTAAACAATTATATGTTGTTATATAAGGGTATATATTGAAAGACAGCATTAAATAACACATAATTTGTCTTATAAATAGCAATACATTTCACGTGAAACACTTTATGTGGAGTTTCACCTGAAACATCAGATTTATGCCAAAAATATTCACATCAGAATCTCAGAAAACAGGGGAGTTGGGAGAAAATATCGCCTGTAAATACTTGGAAAATAAAGGTTTCAAGATTATTGAGCGTAATTTCACTCGTAAATGGGGAGAAATTGATATTGTCGCCCAAAAGAAAAAATTACATCTGATAGAAGTGAAATCTGTTTCAAACCCGGAAGGTTTGGGCTATCGACCGGAAGAAAATCTCACTTATTCCAAGCAACTTAAACTCAAAAGGACACTTCAGACATATCTCAATGCTCGAAGTGTTTCACCTGAAACAGTCTGGCAGTTCGATCTCATGCTTATCTATATCAACAAAGAAGCCAAGCGAGCGAAAGTAAAAGTTTTGGCAAATATCATATTATAAATTAAAAATTGTGAAGCCAGGCCTCATGATTTTTATAATAAAAAAATCATGAGACATTTGCATGTTTCATGATTTATACCTCTTATTCAAAGCAATTTATTTTCGCCGTATCTGGTCCATGATTCCCTTTGGAATCAGATACAGATTATCTCCACCGGCGGAGATAATAGTCCTCAGCCCTTTTATTTTCTTTCCATTGAATGAACCTTGTTTAAAATAGATAAGGACATATTCATTCACCAGCCTGTTCGGTTTTACTAGAACGTTGTTTCGTTCATGCCAGAAGGCTTGATGAACGAATCCGTTAGTATCTTCGGGAGGTTCAAACTCATCAAATTCGATGTATTGATTATCATTATAATTCCCCACGACAATTCGCGAAGGGGAGTCTAATACATAACAGATACCGATACCTTCGTAGAGTATTAATTTCTCATCAATTGTGTAGCATTTTGCCATGGGAAGTAGTTTTGTTCAATTTGGCACTTTTGCGAATAATAGTCAACGATGCCGATGCGCATCAGATATGGTATATTATTTCGGTACTGCGGGATTAGTTTATCGGTAAAACAACAGTTTTCCAAACTGTGGTGAGGAGTTCGACTCTCCTATCCCGCACAACAACGAAAAAATCACCCCAATGGGGTGATTTTTTCGTTTCCTCTAGAGAAAAATGTTATTTAACTGCGTCTTTAAATGCCTTTGCTGCGCGAAATTTAGGAACTTTCGTTGCAGGGACATTGACTTGAGCGCCGGTCTTAGGATTGCGAGCCATGCGGGCTGCGCGCTGTTTGACTGAAAAGATGCCGAGACCTGCGATTGAGACCTCATCGCCCTTCTTGAGGGTGCCGATGATTGCGCCAATCAAGCCGTCAACAACTTCCTCGGCAGCGACTTTTGTACCGCCGATTTTGCCATGAACCCATTCTACGAGTGCTTGTTTGTTCATAGGGAGTAATTTGTTACTTGCTAAAAGCTCGACCGATATCGGATCGTGCCTACAGGCTAACCAGTAAGCTAGACCCATTATAGCGTAAGGGTCAAATCGCGCAAGGAAGGCGGGGAGAGGGCAGATATTTGACATAAGTTATTATATTTGTTATTGTATAAGTAACCTCTCCCGACAACGATATTATTTTTCTTTTGCAAGGTGGTTTTTTTGGAAAGCTTTCACCGCTATATTGAGCCATAGTTAAAGAGATCCTTCCTTTTGTTTTACACCTTGTTTGTTCACGCCGGCGTAGTTTTTTACCCAAACTACGACGGTTTTTTTATTGTCTCAAAGATATTTATACATATAAAAAGCCAGAACGATCGTTCTGGCTTTTTATTGTTTCATTGAGCGAGTTAGCGGGCGTATTCGACGATTCGATTCTCGCGGATGACGAGAACTTTGATTTCTCCCGGATATTTGAGATCGGCTTCAATCTTCTGAGCAATATCGCGAGCGAGCTGTTTGGATTCGAGGTCAGTGAGTTTCTCAGGAGAGACGAAGACTCTAATTTCGCGTCCGGCTGCGAGCGCGTATGATTTCTCAACGCCAGCAAATGAATTGACGACGCCTTCGAGTTCGGCGAGACGGCGGAGATAGTTCTCAACTGTGTCGCGACGGCACCGGGGCGTCCGCC
>CALRCI010000034.1 GCA_943354525.1 Candidatus Nomurabacteria bacterium
CATGTCTATGGGCGGATATGCCGCTGAAAAAATTATTTTCGGAGATATTACGACTGGACCGTCGAATGACTTGCAAGTTGCAACGTCGCTCGCACGCGCCATGGTCACGCGCTGGGGTATGAGTGATGAGATTGGTCCGATGGCGCTCGAGAGCGATGGGGGACGAGCCATGTTTGGTGAATCCGTCGATGACAATACTATGTCGGATGCCACGGCGGCGAAAGTTGGCATTGAGGTGAAGAAAATCATTGATGAGGCGCTCCGCCGCGCGACGGAAGTGCTGACCGAACATCGCAAAACATTTGATGCCATTGCGAAGAAACTCATCGAAGTTGAGACGCTCGAACAGCCTGAGTACGAAGAGATCATCAAATCACACGGCATTCCGCTCAAAAAGAAAATAGAAGCCAACGCCTAAAAGTTCCGCTAAAGTTCCTTTCGAGGAACTTTTTTGCTAGGATAGCACTAGGTTGTCATACCGGATCAGGATCCGGTATCCACGTCCAAATGCAGACTTGGATTCCGGTTTGGAGACCGGAATGACGACAAAATTCCCATAGGTCCGACCTATGAAATCTCCGCCCTTAGCTCAGTTGGTAGAGCAGACGACTTATACTCGTCTTGTCCCTGGTTCGAGTCCAGGAGGGCGGACAAGGTTTGATTGTTTATTTTAAAACATATACAATCTCTATGTAATCTATATGAATAAAGAAAACATAAAATTTTTAGAGAAAAATTGGTTTAAGGTTGGTGTACTCTTGGCACTGGGATTTATCAGCTATATGATTTATATGGCAGTAGTTGTAGCTCCAAAAAAACTTCTTAATACCAAACAAATGCAAACTGCCAATTTGCAAGCATGTTTAGACGAAGCTGATACAAAAGAGAAATCCGATATTCTATGGTATTCGAATTTTTATACTCAAAAATACGGAAAAAATTGGATTAATGAATATGCAAATACTCTGGCATTTAATACTAATGTTGAAACTGCGAAATCAGAAACCCAGCAGAATAAGTCAGAATGTTATAAAAAATATCCTCAAAGTTAGTTTTTATGGATGTTACTGATAAATTTAAAATAAACTTAAACCAAAATCTTTGGGTTGTAGTTGTTTCATTCATTGGCTTAGGATTATCAGAATTTTACTGTCTTCCTGAATTAAATTTCTTCTGTTTACTTCTTAGTTTAATTTCGAGTATTTCTATGTGTGTAACTTTAAGTTTTTATACTTACAATTATTGCAAGAAGAGGAAAGGTTGATTTTTGCCTAGGCTACGCCTTGGCAAAATGCTTGCCTTTTTATAGAGAAGCGATAGTATGAATATATGGCTACTGTACAGCTTAAAAACATCATTTGGAAGGAAGGTAAGCACTATGTGGCGCAATGCCTCAACATAGATGTTTCTTCGTTCGGCAAGACAAGAAAAGAGGCTCTCGCGAACCTTCATGAAGCGCTTGAATTGGCTCTCGAAGGCAAGAAATCTCCCAAAGTCTTGAAAGTGCAGAATCCGGAAATTATGACCGGACGCTTTCGATATGCCTAAACTCTATTCATCCCGGCACATAGTGACTGTTCTCATGAAGAACGGTTTTTATTTTGTGTCTCAAAAGGGAAGTCATGCGAAATATCGCAAAGATTTGCCGACGCGGACAGTCATTGTACCCATGGCGCATAAAGAAATTCCGATAGGAACATTTCGTTCCGTTCTCCGGCAATCAGGATTAAGTGATGCGGATTTTAAATAGTTATTCAAAATGAATCTTGTATTTCTTGTTCTCGAGAATCGTCTTGATTTTCTGATGTGAAGCAAGTTCCGGATCGTGAGCGATAAGAGACTGCGCTTCGGCGCGTGCGGCTTCGACCATTTTTATATTCTTGATCGCTTCCATGCCGAGATCGGTGATGCCCCATTGCTTGCCGCCGCCGAGCTCTCCAGCACCGCGAAGACCTAAGTCAAGTTCGGAGAGTTCGAATCCATTCTTCGCAGTTTTCAATGCCTTCAATCTATCTGCAGTTTTTTGGCTTTTAGCTTCAGCAAATAAATAACAATATGCTTGATGGGTCGAGCGAATCACGCGTCCGCGGAGCTGGTGCAGCTGGGCGAGACCGAAACGTTCAGCGCCTTCGATGATGATGATCGTTGCATTCGGCACATTCACGCCGACTTCGACGACTGACGTTGCGCAGAGAATCTGAATGGCGTTGTTTGAGAAGTCTTCCATGACTTCTTCTTTTTTCTGCTTGCTCATCTTGGAATGGAGAATGCCAATTTCATATTCAGGAAAAACTTCTTTTTTCAGACGCTTCGCTTCCGTCGTCACGTTTTTCATTTCGAGTGAAAGTTCTTTGTCAGGATCTGGTTCATCGATTCTTGGACAAATAACGTAGAGTTGTCTGCCAGCTTTCAATTCTGCGCTGATTTTTTCGTACACATCTTTGCGTGCATTCGGCGGAGTGACTTCGGTGATGATTGATTTGCGACCGGCAGGCATTTCGTCGAGGAGTGTCAGATCGAGGTCACCATAGATAGTGAGGGCAAGCGTACGGGGAATCGGCGTTGCCGTCATCGAGAGCAGATGCGGTGCAAAACCTTCCTTCGTGACGAGCTTTTTGCGCTGATTGGTGCCGAAACGATGCTGTTCATCGATGATGACGAGGGCGAGATGCTTAAACTTCACACTCTTCTGAATGAGTGCATGCGTACCGATGAGAATCGGAATTTCGCCGTTCGCAACCCATTTGAGTAATTGTGCACGTGAAATCGTGGTCCATGGTTCTTGAGCGCTTGCGACTTTCGTTGGAAACTTTCTGCAGCCTGAGCCGGTGATGAGTCCGACGGAGATGCCGGTGTGCTTGAAATACTGGATGAAATTTTCGAAATGCTGCGTGGCGAGAATTTCTGTCGGTGCCATATAGGCAACTTGCAAGTTGCCGTAGCTTTTTCCATCAGGGCGATTCATGATGACGGCATAACTTGCCGTCGCTGCCACGGCCGTCTTACCCGAGCCGACATCACCTTCAAGAAGGCGCGCCATCGGATGTTCACCAGCCATGTCTGAGAGAATGGAAGTAATAGCCGCCGTCTGCGCAGCCGTGTGTTTGAATGGGAATCGATCGACGAAGTTCGCAATGTCTTTCATATCATTCTTCACGACATACGAGCGATTTTGTTCGTAATTACGGCGTTCCTCGGCACGGGCGAGCTGGATGAAAAAAACTTCTTCGAATGCGAAGCGTTTGCGTGCGGCATCGGCGTCGTTCTTATTCTTTGGCGTATGGATGAAAATAAGCGCAGTTCGCAGACTCGGCAATTTGTATCTCGTGAGAATTTCTTCGGGAATATATTCGTCGAGTGTAACGAGTGCTCCGCTTTTGAAAATTTTGCTGACTGCATGATACAGCCAGCGCGAAGTTACGCCGCGTGTTTCCGGATAGACAGGATATTGAATGAGCGCGGCATCGCGCCCCTCGCCAAACAGCGAATCATGGAGATCGATCGGCAGAGATTTCTCGTTCTCAACTTCGGGATTGCTGAGATAAGCCCCTCGCTTACCCTCGGAAACTTTGCCGGTGAGTTTGACGGTAGAGCCTTCATGGAACATCTTCGCGAGATAGGCTTGGTTGAACCAGATAATCGGCATCGTGCCGGACGGATCAGTAAATGTCGCCTCGGCCATGGGAATTTTCGTCTTGAAACCTTTGCGAGTTTTCAGATTGGTGAGTTTGCCGAAGAGCGTGACATCTTCGCCGACCACGGCATCGCGCACGAGCCGGACTTCACGAATGTCGGAATAGCGGGTAGGGAAGTAATAGAGAATGTCACGGATAGTAACGAGTTTCAATCGCTCGAGACCCTTCTTTTCGAGTTCGGTCAGACGGAACTGTTTGGAGATGAGATCAGTCAAAAGCATGCCCTATTTTAGCATGCTTTTATTTATGACTAGCGGAGTAAAAATGCGGCTTAAAAAGAGGCTTACGGACGCTGGCGAGCGGAGTACGAGCCAAAATTTCAGCAGAAATTTATGGCGTACTCTTTTTAAGCCGCATTTGAGCGAAGAGCTAACCGAGAATACCCTTGATCTTCTCTACGAGTTCGTCGAGTGTGAAGTTGGATTTGATCATGAAATCAGTTGCGCCGAGTTCTTTGGCCTTCGCGATGTCTTTGTCTTCGGCGAGGTTTGAGAAGACGATGACCGGAGTTTTTGTCATTTTTGTGTTCTCGCGGATTTTCTTGAGAATGCCATAGCCGTCAGTTCCGGGAAGCATGATGTCGAGGAGTACGAAATCGGGTGTGTCAGCATCCATGAGCTTCGTCGCATCATCGGCATTTGTTGCAGTCATGACTTGGTAGCCGGCCTTGGTAAGTTTGGTCGCAGAAAGCCCCTGGAGGAATGTATCGTCCTCAACGATTAAGATTTTTTTCATATACTCTAATTATAGCAAATGAGCATGCCGAGTCTAGGCAGCCGCACCATCACCCGAACGCTGTAATGGCAAGGTGAAATGGAATGTCGTGCCTGAGTTTTCCTCAGATTCAAATGAGAGCTTGCCGCCATGGCGCTCGACGATGCTTTTCGTCGTGTAGAGTCCGAGGCCGCTACCGATCGGGTCATGCGCCTTTGCATTCGTTGCGCGGAAGAATTTGGAGAGGATCTTATCCTGTTCGGCGGCCGGAATTCCGATGCCGCTGTCTTTGACCGAGATTTCGATCGCCGTCGGTGATGGCGTGATTGAAATGATGACTTTGTCACCGTGGTTGGAATATTTGATCGCGTTCTCGATCAGGTTCTGGATGACGACACGAATTTTCTCTTCATCGAATGCACAGGGCGGAAGCGGAGTCGTCGGTTTGAGGAATACGACTGGCACGCCCTTCTTATATGACTCGCCGGAGAAATCGAAGATCACTGAATCGGTCAGTGCGACGATGTCGTGATTCTGAAAATTGTAGGTGAGCGACGTCTGCTCGGTGTGGTTGAGGGAGAGGAGTTCGTTGACGAGCGTGATCATGCGTTCGTTGGAATCAAACGCTTTGCCGATGAAGCCAGTTTGTTCGTTGGTGAGTTTGCCAAAGTCTCCATCGATAAACATTTTGAGAATCCATTTGACCGCTGAAAGAGACGTGCGCAGTTGGTGTGCGGAGATCGAAATCCAATCGCTTTTCATGTCATTCATCTTACGCAGATCTGCATTTTCTCGGCGAAGTGCTTCAATGTCCGTGCTGTTGTCCATATATAAAGTATAGCATGGAGAATTTTGTTATCCACTCCAATCATTGACTCTTGGGGTCAATAGTGATTAAATACGAGGAAATCTGTAATTGCGCACACTCACACCTGCTCTACAGTACCTGCCCTATCTTTTCAAATAAAAACAAAAACAAAAAATCATGAGTAAAAACTTAATCAACGACGCCAAAAAACAGGCAAAAAATGCTTTGAACCACATCGAAAAAGCATTACATTTCACATCACATAATAATCAACGAAAGGCGGTTAATCACTTGAAAAACGCGCATACATTACTCATCGGCGCCAAATCCAACGTGGCGCAGACGCGATTGTCGTATTACCTGGACAGGATTGATACGGCGATGAACCATGCCAAAGTGCTTTTGGAGAGAATTTCTACATATGCGGGAAACACTCTGAAAGAAAAATTTCTCGACATGGTGAGCGCTCTTTCGAATCATGTAACCAAATTTTTGAAAGACGAAGCGCCGAAGAAGCGTAAGCCTGTTAGCATGTTGATGGAGGCATAACGACGCCACAGAATAAACAATTGCAGATTATTTCAAACAGTTTCCGGAGCACATCCAGAAACTGTTTTTTTATGCTAAAATCAGCCGTATGAACCTCAAATTTGAAACCTCGATCAGCGCTCTCGATGCAGGACTACCGATTCCAGCTCTGGGCTGTGCGCTCCGCGGAGACGTACTTATTGCCGTGCCAGAGGGCATTTACGCAGCTGAAATCATGTATCGAGAGAGCCATCACAAGGCGCTCGTGATTTATGGCACTGACCCGACATTCCCTGAACTTGGCAAGATTCTGGCCGTGAAAATGTATGATGCATATGATTCCTATTTCGGTCCGCACGAGCCTATCACCATCGAACTCATCAAACTGATTCGTTCACTCGAACACTACTCATCTCCAGAATTATGGACGCTCGAACGTTCGCACGATGACGATACTATAATGAAACTTTTTAAAATCGTATGAAGAAACACGCCTCAGTCCGTCTCGCGAATCATGTTGTCCCGATTCATTACGCAATAACGCTCGAGCCAGATCTCGAGGCGCATACGTTCAAGGGAGAAGAAACGATTACGATAACTCTTTCAAAACCTGAGCGAGTTATTACGCTGCACTCAGCAGAACTTGCGATTGCGTCGGCAGAAATTATTTCGGGTCCGCCAGCTGGCGGAAAGAAAATTTCGGCGAAGATCTCGTATAACACGAAAGCCGAGACGGCGAGTTTTACTTTCAAGAAAACTATTCCAAAAGGCAAAGTGAAACTGCACCTGACATTTTCCGGAATCCTAAAAGATAACATGCGGGGATTCTACAAGAGTAAGTACATTGTCGACGGCGCTGAGCGATTCATGGCGACGACGCAGTTCGAAGCGACTGACGCCCGCCGATGCATTCCGTGTTTCGACGAACCCGCACAAAAAG
>CALRCI010000035.1 GCA_943354525.1 Candidatus Nomurabacteria bacterium
TGACTTGAGATGCTCGATTGCTGGCGCGACAGTCGCATCATAAAACTCGAGCCGACCGCGAATCGCTGCTTCAGAATCGTCCGCTCGGCCGCGTCCGATCATGCGACGAGTCACCTCTTCGGCTGGCACATCAATATCAATGATGATGGGATTTTCGCGCTTATAAAATGCGAGCATCGTGATCAATGCCTCGGCTTGCAGATTCGTCCGTACGACACCGTCAACGAATAAATGCTGCGAAGGATTAAATTCATTGAGCAGTTTGGTTACGAATAAGCTGATCGTCAGCACATCAGGGGCAAGTTCCCCGGCATTCAAGATCTGTCGCACACAATCCTGCGCGTATCCGTTTTTCTGGCTGAACGCGCGGAACAATTCACCCATGACAAGCGAGAAATTTTCTCCGCCGACTGACTTCTTCAGAAGCTCCAGCTGCGTGCCCTTGCCTGAGCCCGAGCGTCCGACGAATATGAATGTATATGGTTGTTGCATAGCGATAGTAGTATATAGCAAAAATCACAAATAATGAATTATTTGTGATTTTTGCTTCTGTAGTTACATGTCAATTGTCAAACGTCAAATGTTTCCTAGTATTCCCGCATGGAGAGCTGCGCGTCGAGTTTCTTGATGAGGTCGAGAACAACGGAGACCACGATGAGGAGCGCCGTACCACCGATGGCGATTGCCGTAATACCAGTTGCAGCTTGGACGATCATCGGAAGCACTGCCACAACACCGAGGAAGAGTGCGCCGACGAGCGTAATGCGAGTGACAATATTGCCGATGTACTTCTCAGTCTCATTACCTGGACGAACGCCGGGCACAAATGCGCCATTCTTCTGGAGGTTTGTCGCCATAGCGTGCGGATCAAACGTGACTGCAGTATAGAAATAGGTGAAGAGGACGACGAGAACGAAGTAGACCGAGACATAGAGCCACGTCGTGTGTGAGAAGTTCACGAGCGCGTGACCGATGCTCGAAATGATGCCACTTTTGGCACCGATAATGAGATTACCGATGAGTTGTGGGAAGAGCAGGAGTGAGAGTGCGAAGATGATCGGCATCACGCCAGCCTGGTTGATACGAATTGGAACATACGTCGAGGTGCCACCGTACACTTTCATACCGCGAACTTGCTTGGCATACGTGACGGGAATTGGACGCTCAGCCTCAGTCACTGCGACCACTCCAGCGATAAGCAAGAGACCCACGAGGACGAAAACGATGTAGAGAGGAATTTGCGATGGCGTGTAGGTGAAGAGAAGTCGTCCGATTTCTGTCGGAATACCAGCCACGATACCGGCGAAGATGATCATGGAGATACCATTACCAATACCGAATTCAGTCATGAGCTCGCCGAGCCACATGAGAAGGATTGAACCCGCAACGACGACTGAGAGCGCCGTGACAAGTGTGATGCCGGAGAGGTGCGTGAGGATGCCAGCACGCTCAAGGAGCACCATGAGGCCGAAACCTTGGAGAAGTGCGAGTGGAATGGTCAGAATACGTGAGTACTGCGTGAATTTCTTGCGGCCAATCTCCCCTTCTTCGTGGTACATCGATTTGAGTGATGGCACCATGATGGTGAGGAGCTGCATGATGATTGAGGCCGTGATGAACGGACCGACACCGAGCATGATAACGGAGAGTTTGGAAAGTCCGCCGCCGGAGAAAATGTTGAGGATGCCGAGGAATTGATTGTTCGCGAGAAATGCGGCAAGCTTCGTCGTATCAATTCCCGGAATTGGAATTGCCGCGAGTAAGCGAAAAAGTGCGAAGATCAAAACGACGAAGAGAATCCGATTGCGGATCTGCTTGGCGGTGAAAAGTGTTTTGATGTTGGTCCACATATGATGTTTTTCTGTGACTGCGGTTGCTGCGAGACTGCCGCCTGCTTTCTCAATGGTTGCTTTTGCTCCAGCGGTGACGAGACATTTAGAAACACTGAGCTTCACTTCGAGCGTACCGCCGAGAAGTTTGACTGCTGGCACACGACCCTTCACGGTCTTGATGATACCTGCCTCAACGAGTGAGATCGGTGTGACTGCGCTGCCGGCTGGAAGTTTGGCAAGACGATCAAGCGTGATGACAACTGGCTTTATGGCGATCGATGGCTCACGATAACCGCGAAGCTTCGGGAGCTTCTTAATGATATCACGAAGTTCCGGACGCTTCTTGCGACCTGCACGAGCGTTCTGACCTTTGGTGCCGCGGCCCGAAGTCTTGCCTCGAGTACCGCCACGACCGACGGTCTTGTGACTCTTCTGTTTGTGATTTCGTTTTATTTCGTGGATTTGCATGGGATTATTTCTGAGCTAGCGTTTCTGGTGCTGCGTCTGCTTTTTCTTCGGCCATGATTTCTTTGACAACCTCGGCGCGATTCTTCGGAGCAGCAAACTGTGCGAGGGCAATCATGACTGCACGGCCGTTGTTGAGCTTGTTCTTACTGCCAGAGCGAATTTTCGAAGTGACGTCTTTGATGCCGGCGAGTACGAGGAGATCGCGCACTGCTGAACCCGATACCATACCGCGTCCGTGGTTTGGAGTGAGTGAGACACGTGATGCACAATACTTCGCCTTCGTCTCATACGGAATAGACATCTTGTCAGTGAGTTTGAGTTTGAGCATGTTCTTCTTCGCACTCTTGAGCGCCTTTGTGATGGCAAGTGCTGTGTCACCAGCCTTGCCGGTACCTAAGCCCACTCCGCCTTTCTTGTCGCCGATTGCGAGTGCAACTGAGAATGTCATGCGGCGTCCGCCGGAAACGACACGAGTCACGCGACGAATGGCGAGAATCTTCTGATCAAATTCAGGCTTTGGACGATCGAAACTGCCACGTCCGCCACGAGGACCTCCGCGAGAAGGACCACGTCCATTACCGCGTGGTGCACCTCCAGTTTTCTGTTGTGTATTGTTTGGTTCCATAAAATTTAGAAGACGAGACCTGCCTTACGAGCAGCATCAGCGAGTAATTTAATACGGCCAGTGTAGCGGAATCCGTTGCGATCGAAAACAACTTTGGAAATTTTCTTCGTGCCTGCAGTTGCGGCAATCATTTCACCAACTTTCTCTGCACGGGCAGTCTTCGCGCCAGTTTTCAGCGTGAGGTCAGATGCACTTGCGAGTGTCTTGCCTGCCTCGTCATCGATGAGCTGCGCATAGATAAATTTGTTTGAGCGGAACACGGAGAGGCGTGGGCACGCAGCCGTACCAGAAACTTTGGTGCGAATCTTTTTCTTCAAGCGTATTCGTTTGTCAGTCTTGTTTTGGATCATATATTTAAAAACTATGCGCTCTTCTTACCCTGCTTGCGACGAACGACTTCGCCATCATAATGAAAGCCCTTGCCTTTGTATGGTTCTGGTTTCTTCATCGCGCGGACTTTTGCCGTCCATGCGCCGACGAGATCTTTGTCGATACCAGTGACGGTGACGACGTTCTTCTCAGCGGTGACAGTAAGACCTGCAGGAATTTCTACATTGACTGGGTGCGAGAAGCCGAGCGCGAGGTTGAGGATGTTGCCTTTGACTTCACTTTTGAAACCGACACCTTCGAGGATCAGCTTCTTCATGAACGGTGTGTTCACACCGGCAATCATGTTCTTCACATGTGATGCGTACGTACCCCAGAGTGCGCGAGAGAGGAGGTCGTCTTTCTTTGGAGCAAATGTGACGAGCGCGCCATCAATCGTGATCGCGATTTCATCGCGAAATGGACGAGTGAGGACACCCTTCGGACCTTTGACCGTCATCAAACCATCAGCGAGAGCTACTTCTGTACCGGCTGGAATATTGAGCTGTTGTTTTCCTACACGTGACATATAATTTTTATCGATTTAGATAGTGAGTTCATCGAATCTACCAGATACTAAATAACGCTTCGCCGCCGACATGTTCTTTGCGAGCCTGCTTGTCAGTCATAATGCCTTTCGGAGTTGAATAAACGATGGTGCCAGTTCCCTGACGTGTCGGACGCATGTCTTTCACGCTCTGGTAGACACGGCGGGATGGCTTCGAGAGACGCTTCACTTCTGAAACGCGCGGCTTCTCGCCATTGTAGAGGAGACCAACTTCGATAGAGGGAACGTTCTTCTTTACTTTTTTCGAGACTGCACCGACGTAGCCTTCACGTTCGAGACAGAGTGCGATCGCGTGCTTGAGTTTCGAATAGGGAAAAACAACAGATTCGTGACCAGCACGAGAACCGTTCTTTATCATTATGAGCATGTCGTTGATGATATCCATGAGAATTGAAAAATTACCAAGATGACTTGCGGACGCCGGGGATCATACCCTCGTTCGCGAGTTCGCGGAAGCAAATACGGCAGAGACCGAAATCACGCATAAAGCCGCGACCGCGACCGCAGCGGAAGCAACGGTTTTTAGCCCGAGTACTGAACTTGGGCTTGCGAGTCGAACGATAGACTGTGGAGGTTTTTGCCATATATTAAAAATTGCCGAGAGCCTCGTCCTCGGTATCACGCGTATGTGCTTGGTGCCCATAGAATCTATGGAAATCAAGGAGAAACGCGGACCGGAAGACTGAGAACATCTCTGGTCCTGATACTAGCAAATCAGGGGGTTTTGTCAAATTTGCCAAGACACTGATTAAAAAAGAATGCCCGAGATGAGCATTCTTTACCCGATTAGTGGAAAAATTTATTCCGCCAGCCATGTATTGAAACCGGCGACAACCATCGCTGCGGCTTCTTTCTTGGAGTGCACTCCCGTATCGATGACGAGATCGAAATTCTCCAGAGCATAGTGGTCTTCGATACCGTAGTATTTTTTATAGCGTTCCCGCTCGCTCGCGACACGTTTCTCTTGGTTAGCTTTGACTTCATCAACAGTCTTCGGAGTTTCAGTCGCTTCCCCTTTCCGTTTCGCGGCATTGTCTTCAAAATCCTTGAGCACGCGTGTTGCAGCAACATCGGGGTCGAGCAACAGAAATACTTTGAAGGATTCCGGTGCGAGGAACCATCCCAAGCGAGAATCAATAACAAAATTATCATGTGTATCCATGAATTCTTTCTGCTTCTGGTCTATTTCCTGGTCGATGGCAGAATCATTCTTGGCGAGAACCCCGAGTTCTTCGAGGCTTACTCCGCGCTCGGCCGCCATGGCACGCATGAAATCTCCTCCTGAATGATGCGGATACTTGAGTTCAGTTGCGACAAGTTTTGCAGTTGTAGACTTCCCGCTCCCTAATCCGCCGGCAATAGTAATAATGTGTCTTTTTTTCATGTGTTCTGATTTTACACGATAGTAGCTGAAAAGCCCACTCTCTGCAAGGCAAAGAAAAAACTCCCCAAGAAAGTCTTGGGGAGTTGTCATAGGTCGGACCTATGAAAATAAAATTAAAAGAGCGGTGCGAGCGAGCCGGCAAGGACGACGGCACACATGCCCCAGTCCATGAATGTTTTGCCTGTCAGATAAATATAGCTGTCGCGATAGAAAATATAAATCGCGATCGCCAGGAATAACAAGCCGAGGCAGTAAATAATGCCTGACAGAAGATGGAGCGACCCGAAGAGTGGCAAGCTCATGATGAGTCCGAGCGTGATGAAACAGCTGACTACCCGTGGCGCAGTATCTTCGGTCAACGTTCCGGCTGTCAAAAGCGTGTTTTTCCATCCGCGGTCAATATACCGGTCTTCGGTATCTTTGATAATTTCTCTGCCAAAAAGAAAAACAGCAACTCCGGAAAATAAGTACCAATGCGTCATTGTGCCATAGCCGCCAAGCATCGGGAAGAGGAGCGGTGAAGCTCCTGCACAGGCGACAATCATACCCGGCACCGCCAAAAATTTGCGCGTATGCGAGTAGATGAGCCCGGCGCCGATACCCGTAAAGAGCAGTATGCCCTGTCTGCCGATATCCATGCTGGTATAAAGTGAGATAAGAATGAGCAGATACCAAAGTGCTGCTACGATGTTACGGTATAATTTCTCATTGCGCAGCACGAATGTTTCATTTTCTTTTTGAGCATCGTGTCTGCGGTCAACATAATCGTTTTCAAGCATGGTCACACCAGTAATTGCAGTCACGAGTCCTACCACCAGCCAATTCGTAGGATGTTTGGCAAGCACATATCCGATATGTGCCAACATACCTGTAAAAATTGAACCGAAAGGTCTGAGCCCGGAAATCCAATGCGGAGCTGCAGAGATCGTTCGTTGAATAAGTTTTTTCATAGAGTTGATTTTTCCGAAGCATACGTCTGACACAGCCATTTGTCAACGAATGTGGAAAGGGGTGAGACCCCCTTCCGAAG
>CALRCI010000036.1:0-2674 GCA_943354525.1 Candidatus Nomurabacteria bacterium
GCTTCTTTGTCGGAGATTTCTTGCCGAGAACGTTTTTCTTCTTCGCGTCGATAATTTTCTCGCGGACGAGGAAGTTGTGGACTGTGTCAGAAACCTGAGCGCCCATTTTCATCCAATGAGAAATACGTTCGCCGTTCATGAGAGGCTTTTCTTCGTGCACATTGTACGTGCCGAGAATTTCGAGGAATTTACCGCTCTTCGTGCTGTTTTTGGAATCGGTCAAAACCACGCGGAATGCGGGGTCGTTCTTGCGGCCGATGCGCTGTAATCTGATCATTAACATAGCGCCATCCTACCAGAATCACGCGGAAAGGTCAAACGTTACTCCTCCACGACCACTGGCGTGCCGAGTTCTGCCCAGAAGTAGAGCTTCTTCGCATTCTCGGGCGATTGGTTCACGCAACCGTGCGATTTCGGCGAGCCGAAGCTATTGTGCCAGTACGCGCCATGAAGCACGTCGCCGCCACACGTGAAATACATATCCCACGGAATTCCGGGGAGGTCATAATATTCGTCGCTGACATCGGGCACGGGACCCTGCATATATCGGCTCGGAGTTTTCTGATAAATGCGGTAACTGCCGATCTCCGTAGCCGTATCTCCGATGCCCGTCGAGACTGCTTCCTGTATGAAGAGCGTATCGCCATCATAGGCAGAAAGTGTTTGGTCGGAGAGATCAACGACGATGCGTTTCGTCGTGGAAATTTTCGTACCAGCATAGAGCATCTGGTCGCCGACATCATCGAATGGCCGCACGACTTCCGGATTGACGGCGACATACCAATCGCTGGTCACACGTTCCGGATAGCGGATTTTCTTATCCGGAACGATCTTATACCATTCATGCTCGCCTCCGGATACGGTTGTCGCTTCGACTTTCATGACCATGCCCGTGCGCATATGCAAGACGACTGGATACTCAGTGCCCGGGCCGGCGCGCATGTTCACGCACGTGCCGACGAAGGCATGATCGCAGCCACCGATAATTTCTATGTAGTGGAAAACTGGCGTCGGAGCAGGTGCAGGCGCTGCCGGCTGCTCTACGACTGGCGGAGTGATTTCGGTATCTTTATGCGGTCTCGAATAACGGATCAAAATAAAAATTCCTCCGGCTACGACTGCCAGAAAAATTAATTTGTAGATCAGATCCTTTTTCATACATTGCAATAATAGTTGATTTGGAGGGAAAGCACAATAAATTTACCTCACCCCGGACTTCGTCTCGACCCTCTCCTTAAAAAGGAGAGGGTGCATCCAAATCCTTCTCCTTTTTAAGGAGAAGGTTGGGATGAGGTAAATTAAGATTTCTCATGCTAGTATTGAGTTATGAAAACGCATCCTCGGAAGCCCCAGCCCGGCGCTTCACACAGAAAGACTGGCAAACCCGCCCATCGTACTCCACACCATAAAGGTACCGTTGATCACAAATCCTCCCCCGCTCTCCTCACCGGCACGATCGCCATTACGTCGCGCGGCGGACTTTTTATAATCGACAAGAAATCAGAACCGCTGCACGTCCCGTTCGAAGCACTTGAAACGGCGCTTCAGGGCGACACCGTCACAGTGAAGCGCGTCGGCTCGCGCGAAGCCCGAGTCGTGGAAATTCTCACGCGCGCACGCACCGGATTTACCGGCACGATTGCGAAGAATGAGAAAGGCTACTATCTCGTCACTGCCGACAATAAACTCTATTTCGAATTACAATTTGCCAAATCAGATCTCCATGGCGCAGTCGAAGGCGACAAAGTGTTTGCTGCGATAGAAAGTTTTTCGCCCAATGCCGATAGCGCCAAGGGTCGTGTCCTACGCGTCCTCGGCAAACCGCTCGCCCACAATGCTGAGATGGTCGGCATCATTCTCGAGCGCGGATTTGAAGAAGATTTTCCGCGTGACGTGCTCGTCGCCGCGAAGCAACTCGAAACTGCCGGAATTACTGACGCCGACAAAGCTGGTCGTCGGGATTTCCGCGGCATCACGACACTGACGATCGATCCAGTAGATGCGAAAGATTTCGACGACGCACTCTCACTCCGCGAATTGCCCAGCGGCATGTACGAAGTCGGTGTGCACATTGCCGATGTCTCGCATTACGTCCGTCCCGGCTCAGCCCTCGATGCCGAAGCGCTTCGCCGTGCAACATCGCTCTACCTCGTCGACCGCACCGTGCCCATGCTTCCCGAAGCGCTCTCGAATGATCTCTGTAGTCTCAAACCAAAGGTAGACCGTCTCGCCATGAGTGCAGTCTTTACGATCGATAAAGATGGAAAAATAAAAGATGAATGGTTTGGCAAAACCGTCATTCATTCGAGTGCGCGACTGACCTACGAATCTGCGCAAGAAATTCTCGATAAGAAAAAGGGAGAATTTTATACAGAACTGAATATTCTCAATTCGATTGCGAAGAAACTCAATACGAAACGTTTTTATGAAGGCTCGGTGCTGCTCGATACGGAAGAAGTGAAATTCGTGCTTGATCCCGAAGGCAAACCGCTCAACGTCGTCATCAAAGTCCGCACCGATACGCACAAACTCGTTGAAGAATGGATGCTCCTCGCCAACCGTCGCATCGCGCTTTATCTCTCCGGCAATGAGAAGAAGACCGGCAAGATCGCACTCTATCGCATTCATGACATGCCGACGAAGGAACGCACGGCTGATTTGAAACTTTTTCTCA
>CALRCI010000036.1:2684-6159 GCA_943354525.1 Candidatus Nomurabacteria bacterium
CAAACACATCGGCGTGGCATTCCCAACCACCGGTCCGCTCTCGGCGCGCGACATCAATAAACTCCTCGACCGCCTCGAAGGTCGCGCCGAACGTGACGTCGTCATGTCCACCGTCATCCGCACGATGGAAAAGGCAATTTATTCGACGAAGAATGTCGGGCACTTCGGCCTCGGCTTCGCGCACTATGCGCACTTCACCTCTCCGATTCGCCGCTATCCCGATCTCACGATTCACCGCCTCGTCGAAGATGTGCTCTCCGGCAAGAAACTTCCACAGGGTCGTGAAAAAGAATTCGAAGAAATTGCCCGCTACACAAGCGAACGCGAACGCGCTGCAGCGGCAGCCGAGCGCACGAGTGTGAAATACAAGCAAGTCGAATACATGAGCGCACGCATCGGTCAGGAATTCGATGGACTTGTCACCGGCGTCACTGAATGGGGCATCTACGTCGCCGATACGAAGACGAAATGCGAAGGCATGATCCGTCTGAAAGATTTGGGTCAAGAACGATTCGTGTTCAAAGAAAAAGAACTCTCGCTCATCGGCGAAAAATCAAAAGTACGTTATCGCCTCGGAGACAAAGTGCGTTTCCGCGTCCTCGCCGCCGACCTCATGCGCCGAACGCTCGACTATCAATTGGTAGTGAAATAAAAAAAGCAGTTCATCTGAACTGCTTTTTAATAATTGTGAGGGTATCTTCTATGCAACTGGAACCTGCAGTTGAAATAATTTATCGCCTATCAAATCCCTGTCCGTGATACGATGCCGCAGGTTTTTGAAATTTTTGCGATTGAGGAGATTCCATTTGCCGCCATCGAACCGGCGAATCCATGCTTTGAAACAAATCGAGATTCGCATGTCGAGGTCGAGTATATCCATAATGCTTTCCGGATTCTTGTCCTCTGTGAGTGCACGTGCTACTAATTGCTGCCGAATCTCTCGAAGCGTGACAGGACGGTTATCAACCTCACGCAAGAATTCCACAACATGCAGATAATTCACGTCATTGCGCGCATGATAATTCTTTCTCCGGGTAATTTCTTTCAGGAGCTTCTGCCATTGTCTTTTCGTAAAAATTTTCTTTGTAAATGTCACTGTGCTGGGTTTCGCTCTGACTTCCGTACTTCTTCTTAATATCGGGAATGGTTCATATGTGTTTAAAGAGTTTTTCATAGTATTTTTCTTTTACCATACTCCGCGCTCGAGCATCCGTCAAGAGACTGCACGTGATTGACGGCGGAGTGCTTTCATACTACAATTCATAAAAAACAACCTTAACTATGACTACACTATTAAACTTCAACGGGCTCGACCTGTTCACCACCGTCCTGATAACAATACTCTTCGTATTGGCGTTCGCATTTTTCATTTTTTTGCGCAAGCTGCCAATCTTCATCGTAAGTAGCACGCTTGTGACCGGACTGCTCAGTTATGCTCTGTATGATGGGACACGAATAGAACAGCCTATCGCCTACTTCATACCATTCGCCATTGCGACAGCCGGAATACTTGCATTGATTGTGATTTTAGTTGCGACTGTCATTGCGAAAAATAGGAAAAAATACAGCAACGAGTTCCCTGCCATCGTGAATGATTTCCCCGTCTTTAAAAAATAAATATTCTCTTACGAAATTGCAGTGCCTTCATCTATCTCAGGTGAAGGCACTTTTTTATGCCGGGAATCGAAATAGTATTTGACGAGAAGAACGACGATCCAAATCGCAAAGGCGCCGAGCATGTAGCCAAGTCCCGCCATTCGGAATATGGCTTCCCCGCCGATGAATGCGAACGTGCCCCAGAACGCATCCCAGACGATGACGCCGATCGCCGAGTAGAGTGAAAATTTCTTGAACGAAATATGGAGCACGCCGGCCGCCGTCGCCGTAACTGATGCGAAATTCGGATCCCAATATGAGAACATCACGGCGCTGAGACCGTGCTTCTCGAGTTTCGCCTTCGCCTTCTCGAACGAATGCGCTAGCCCGAATCTGATGAAGAGTTTGTAGAAGCCGTATTTGCCGACGAGATAGTTCAGCGAGTATGAAATAAAAAATGCGAGCGAGATCACACTGACCGTGAGTACTGCAAGCGGCACGTTGCCATTGGTTGCCACGACGGAGAGAAATATGACGAACCCGCCGGGAAAATATTGTCCGAGCAAGAGAAATCCTTCGATGATGGCACAGACGAAGACGATCCAGAGACCGTAGTGCGCGAAATAACTCTTCACTAGCACCAGCATCTCGGCATCGCTCGGCAGATGAAATACTTTCCATAAAATCATGACCGACGTATAAATCACCGCAAGCACGAGCGGGATTGAGATAAGGGCGAGGATGTGTTTGAGTTTGGAAGACATAGACTCCTATCTGACATGATAACTACTTTACTACCATACCATTTTTATGTTTCTTCGATGAATACTTAATTTTATTAGACGCGTATTTTTTTATGCGAGGCACAAAAAGCTAAGGTCGAGAAATATTTTATTAATTTTTTTAATATAAAAGGGAGAACTGTTTCAATTAGCCAAAATGATACTATAACGTACAAAACCATACAAAAATTATTGTCAAAAAATTCTTTAATCTGAGTTACTTTAATACCTAGATATTTAATAAGGACCAAAAGACAGAGATGCAGAGAGGAATAAAAAACAATAGGCCATTGAGGAACATCAATCCCAAAAAAATCTATGGTCGCAGCTTTCTCTTCAGTCTCTTTCGGAGGTTTGGGAACTTTGTTTACTCGACCCTCCATTCTCGAACTAATAATCTGACCATTAAGATTTTCTTCTTTAAATAGAAATTCATAGGTGTATCTATCTCCTGAAATAATAAGTAATAGATAATGGAATGTACTAGAAATTAATTTTAATAAACATGGAAGCCATATTCTCCAAAATCGAAGTCTTATTCTTAGAATAAAACCAAAAAAATCTTTCGTTGTTCTTATATGTTTCCTATATACATACAGTAGTAAGTCATCTGCCGTTATTTCTTTGTTTTTTTTATAAATCTTTTCTGTATTAATATCATAAAAAAATTCATCTCTAAATTCTAAATCGAGCGGCTCGTTAAAATTATACTTAGAACGTATTTGTATTCCATCTGAAAATTGTTTTCCATATATTGCCGTAATGTAAAGTCCTTTTCTTGTACTCTGCTCAGCATATGTTTTTTCAGACATGTAAATTCCAATTCCAGTAACATTTTCTTCGTCTTTAGAATTTAGTTTTTTCTTGCAACCAAATCCAATAGCAGCATCTGTATAAGGAACTGCCGCATAAAATCCATATTTATCTAGGTCAAATTTATTTATAAATCTAGTATTTTGCTCTATTTGTTGAGTCATATGTTGGGGACAAGGTTACAGAAAATAAAACCTATTCAAAACTGCTGTGTCTCCTGAACAAAATCCGAACTTTTTTCCAAAACAATCCTGACCAAGACTAATCGCGCATCCGTTGCGCTG
>CALRCI010000037.1 GCA_943354525.1 Candidatus Nomurabacteria bacterium
GTAAATATTATGGCTCTGGCGGCTCCACCTGCTCCTACGGCCGTAGTGTCCAAAACCTCAAAGCAAGCATTCAGAACGATATCGACTACCTCAAACAATACGGGATATCCAAACGCTAGTATAGAGCGTACCGCGGAAGAATAAAGGCCTAAAAACAGGCTTACGGAGACTGACGAGGCGAGTACGAGACGAAATTTCAGCAGAAATTTACGTCGTACTGTTTTTAGGCCTTTATTCTGAAGCAGCCAATAATAAATTTGCAATATCCAGAAATTATGTTAGGATAGCGTTATGAAATCAGACATTCACCCAAAGAACTTCCGAGCCGTTATTTTCCGCGATAATTCCAACGATGCGGACTTTTTGCTTTGGTCTACCGTAGAAACGACTGATACTGCCAAGTATTCTGACGGCAAAGAATACCCGCTCTACCGCGTGGAAATTTCGAGCGCCTCACACCCATTCTTCACTGGTACTGAAAAAGTTCTCGACACTGCCGGCCGCGTTGATCGCTTCAAGAAGCGTGCAGCCGCAGGTGCAGTCAAGAAAACTGCCAAGGCAAAGAAATAACTTTTCCCAAAAAGAAAGCCTCACCGGCTTTCTTTTTGCTATACTGAATTTACTAGAACCTAGCCACTAGAAACTAGAACCTAATTCCATGTTTACCCCAGACGAGCTCCACGAGCTCAAACAAGATCATAAGACTTCATTTCTCGCCCACGAATACGAGCGTATTCTCCGTGAAGAAGAACAGGTCCGTGAAATGCTCGGCTCAGATGATTCGCTCCACGATCTCGCCGCCGAAGAACTGAAGAACATCGATATTCAAAAAGAGGGAATCATTGCCCAGATCAAATCAATCCAAGAAACTGAAAAAGTTGAAGAAGAATTTCCAAACGAAGCCGTACTCGAAGTCCGTGCTGGAGCAGGTGGCGACGAGGCATCGCTTTTTGCCTGGGAAGTTGCGCATATGTACGAACTCTACGCCGAAATCGTCGGCTGGTCATGGACGGTCAACTACGAGTCGAAGAATGACGTCGGCGGCTACAAAGAAGCATCATTTGAAATAAAGGGTCGTGACTGTTACCGCAAACTCCGTTTCGAAACTGGTGTCCATCGCGTCCAGCGTATTCCAGCAACGGAAAAGAACGGCCGCGTACACACATCGACAATCACTGTTGCAATCCTTCCAATCCGTAAGAAAACATCTCTCGTCATCAATCCTGCCGATATCGAAATGGAATATTCCCGTTCCGGCGGCGCTGGCGGTCAAAACGTAAACAAAGTTGAGACCGCAGTCCGACTGATTCACATTCCGACGGGCATCGACGTCCGCTGTACCAGCGAACGCAGTCAGCTGAAGAACCGCGAGAAGGCGATGTCCATTCTCATTTCCAAACTCGAAGCAAAAAAAGAAGAAGACGAGGCCAAACTCTACGCCGGCACGCGCAAAGATCAGATCGGAACAGGGGATCGAAGCGAAAAAATCCGCACGTATAACTTCCCACAAGACCGCGTCACTGACCACCGCATCAAGCAATCATGGTCGAATATCCCCGGAATCATGTCGGGCAAGATCGACAAAATCCTCGATTCGCTCGAGAGTGGAGCAGTCGGAGATGCAGAGGAAAACGACTAAGCGAAGGCAAAATACACCCCAAAAAGAGGCTTACGGAGGCTGGCGAGCCGAGTACGAGGCAAAATTTCAGCAGAAATTTATGTCGTACTCTTTTTGGGGTGTATTTTGCCGGAGCGACAGCTATTTGCCTTATTTTCACGCCTATGGTATGGTTTTGGGAGTAGTTTCCACATGTTTATTTTTGTTTACACGTTTCTCGTCGTTCGAGGGGTGCGAATAGAAATGTAATTGCAGGGATTACATTTATAAGTTTAGTTACGTTTCGATATGGTATCTCTCACGAGGTAACGCATCGCAACAAAAAAATATGGCAACAAAGCTATACGTTGGTGGTCTTCCTTACTCGACTACTGACTCCGAGCTCAAAGGACATTTTGAGCAAGCAGGTGAAGTTACATCTGCAACCATTATCATGGACAAGATGTCCGGTCGCTCAAAAGGCTTCGGTTTCGTCGAAATGACGAACGATGCTGATGCAGACAAGGCAATCTCTATGTTCAATGGCAACGATTTCGGTGGCCGCAAGCTCACAGTCAATGTGGCTCGTCCTCTCGAAGACCGACCTGCTCGCACTGGCGGATTCAACCGCGCTCCTCGCCGAGAATACTAATCTCGCAGAAAAACAAAAAGCACCCGCAAGGGTGTTTTTGTTTTGTCTCAACGAGACTTTGTGTGCGCGTGGAAGGAATCGAACCTTCGACCTCTGTCTTATCAGGACAGCGTTCTACCACTGAACTACACGCGCAAAAACATAACAAAAAGACTATACCAAATATCCTCATATTTTCAAAGCCTAGAACTGTACAACTCGGCAAAATTTGCTATAATCCGCACAGGTAGCCAAACAGAGCGTTTGACTCTTTTTTGTACCAGTCAACAATTATGTCCGATGCATTAAAAATATTCTTCAGAGTTTCCAGCTGGGTAGTCATTCCCGTTATTGTCGCACTCATAGCCGGCAAATGGCTTGATGCCAAATTCGATACGACTCCATGGATTTTCTTGATTGCGACCGGATTTGCCTTTCTGATTTCCATATATGGAATCATCAAAGTTATTGGCACATACATCCGATCCATCACCCCTCCGAAGAAAGGCATCGAAGAATCGTCATCCCAGAATGACGATTCGCTAACGCCTAGAACCTAGCCACTAGAAACTAGAACCTGACCCTATGGAAAACATCCAACACGAAAATACCATCTTCGCCGAGCCGATTTTTTATATCGGTCCGCCAGCTGGCGGATGGCCGATTACGAACTCGCTTCTCACGAGCTGGGTAGCAGTCTTCGTCATAGTCCTACTCTCAGTCATCGTCCGCAAGAAGATGCGCAATATTCCGAGCCGACTCCAGCATTTCTTCGAACTTATTTACGATGGCGGCATGGATATGGCCGATCAGATTACCGGCAGTAGAAAAACAACGAAGAAAGTCTTTCCGCTCGCCATCTCCGTCTTCTTCTTCGTCCTCGTCAACAACTGGCTCGGCATCCTGCCACTCGGCGGATTCGGCATCGTCACACACAGTGCAGAAGGAAACTTCTTCGTTCCATTTCTCCGCTCCGGTACGGCTGATATCAACACGACACTCATGCTCGCCGTCATCGGCGTCATTGGCTCAAACATCTTCGGCATCATGGCCATCGGGGTCTGGAAAATGTTCAACAAATATGTTAATCTGAAGGCGCTTGGAGCAATTCCGGGCAAGGTTCGACGTGACCCAGCCATCCTCATGGTTGCGCCAATTACGTTCTTCGTCAGTATTCTCGAACTCGTGGGAGAATTTGCGAAAGTGGCATCGCTCTCATTCCGTCTTTTCGGTAATATCTTTGCTGGAGAAGTACTGCTTGCCTCGATGGCCGCGCTCCTCGCGTATGGATTGCCGATCCCATTTCTCTTCCTCGAAGTTTTCGTCGGCGTCATCCAGGCATTTATCTTCGCCGTCCTCATCCTCGTCTACTTCACGATTGCCGCGCAGGATCACGAAGCGCACGAGACAAGTTAAAAGTCATAAAGTTAAAAGTTATCAAGTCAGAACCGCATTTTGTATTTACTTTATAACTTTTAACTTTATGACTTTACAAACTCGCTTATCAGTTAATTATTAGTAACGAGCAATTATGCTCAAATTATCAAAATTTATGGAAAACAATATCGCATCCGCAGTCATGAATCTCGCTCCGCTTGCCAAAGGTCTCGCCATCGGTCTCGGTGCCATCGGCCCAGGTATCGGTGTCGGTATCATCGGCGGCAAAGCAGTTGAGGCGATCGGACGCAATCCAGAAGCGGCGAACAAAGTGCTCGTGCCGATGCTTATCGCATCAGCCTTCGCCGAAGCTATCGCGATTTACGCGCTCGTTATCGCATTCTCAATCAAATAGTTAGGTTCTAGTTTCTAGGTTCTAGCATGCTAGTACCTAGAGGCAAGCACCTAATGAATGCTTGATTGTGATTTTTACTAGAACCTAGCCACTAGAAACTAGAACCTAATCTCATGGACTCACTCATTTCCACATTCCATATAGACTGGCATCTCATCATCGCGCAGGCGGTGAACTTTGTCGTCGTTATTCTCGTGCTCTGGCATTTCGCTCTCAAACCTCTCGGCAAACTCATGGACGAACGCGGCAAGACGATCGCCGGAGGACTCGACAATGCAAAGAAGCAGGAAGAACTCCTGAAAGCCCAGAAAGCTGAGTACGACGCCACGCTTGCCCAAGCACGTTCTGAAGCGTCAGCGATTATGCAGAGCATCAAGAAAGAAGCTGAAACCAAACGCACCAGCATGCTCACCACGGCAGAAGATGAAGTGAAGGCGACAATCGATGCCGGACGCCGACAGCTAGAGAGTGAGAAACAGAAGATGCTCGCCGATGCGAAGACTGAACTCGCCGAACTCGTCATCCAAGTATCTGCAAAAGTATTTGAGGAGGGCATGACACCGAAAATCGATCACGCCGTCGTCGTAGAAAACATTAAGACTCTGAATTCATAATATGAAAATCAGCTCCGCACATTTAGCCCAAGTACTCCTCGAAGCCACAGATGAAGCGACCGAAGTTGAGACGAAGAAAGCAGTCAAGCAATTCGGCACATATCTCAAACGCAAACGCCTCACCAAACAGCTTCCACAGATTCTCGGAGCATACCGCAAACTCTACGATCAGAAACACAGTATCGTCGAAGCCGAAGTCCGAAGCCAGTCGCGCATGAGCGAGGCGACGAAGACCAGCCTACGAAGCGCGCTGAAGAAACGATATGGAGTCAAGGAAGCGCATATTCTGGAATTGCTTGACGAGAGATTGATTGCCGGATTCAAAATACAAGTTGGTGATGAAGTATATGATGGGTCGGTGAAGGGAAGATTAGAAGCATTACGCCGCGAATTAGTTGCATAAATATATGAACAAAAGAAATCTCGTTATCGAAAATTTAAAAAGTGAAATCTCGAATTTCAAGAAATCGGCTGCCGTTGAGAAAGTCGGCACAGTTCTTGAAGTTTTCGACGGCATCGTCCGCGTCACCGGACTCTCCGACATCAAGGCATCTGAAATGGTGGAGTTCACCGGCGGGGTCAAAGGTGTTGCACTCAACCTCGAAGAAGATTCCGTCGGTGTCATCGTGCTTGGTGACTATTCGAAGATCAAGGAAGGCGATGAAGTGAAGGCGACTGGCACGATTCTCGAAATTCCCGTCGGTAAAGCCACGATCGGCCGCGTCCTCAACGTCCTCGCCGAGCCGCTCGATGGCAAAGGCGCATTTAAATCTGACGCATCATATCCGATCGAAAAAGTCGCTCCGGGAGTCATCACGCGCAAATCCGTCGACCAGCCAGTGCAGACCGGTATCAAATCCATCGACGCACTCATTCCGATCGGTCGCGGCCAGCGCGAACTTATCATCGGCGACCGCCAGACTGGTAAGACAGCTATCGCCATCGACGCCATTCTCAACCAAAAAGGTCAGAACATGACCTGTGTCTACGTCGCCATCGGTCAGAAAGATAGTAAACTCCGCAAACTCGAAGCTCGTCTCCGCGAAGGCGGCGCTATGGATTACACCGTCATCGTTTCTGCCGGAGCATCTGATCCAGCTGCGATGCAATACCTCGCACCGTACGCCGGCGTCACAATCGCCGAATACTTCCTCGACAAAGGTCAGGACGTGCTCATCATTTATGATGATCTCTCCAAACACGCCGTCGCATACCGCGAAATCTCACTCCTTCTCCGCCGTCCACCAGGTCGTGAAGCATATCCGGGCGACGTCTTCTATCTCCACTCACGTCTTCTCGAGCGCGCATGTCGTCTCTCGAAGGAATTCGGCGGCGGTTCTATCACGGCACTCCCGATTATCGAAACACAGGCCGGAGATATCTCTGCGTACATTCCGACAAACGTTATTTCGATTACTGATGGACAGATCTTCCT
>CALRCI010000038.1 GCA_943354525.1 Candidatus Nomurabacteria bacterium
ATCACGTCGTGACACTTTTCAAACACAACGGCTGCTGGGGTGCAATATCCAAAACCAACCATAGCGTACTGCGCTACCGCGAGCCGATTTACAAAACAGTGCGTGAATTGGCACTTTCATATTTCCACGAATACATTACCGACGATGGCAAGAAAAATCTGCGCAGTTATTCTAAGCCATTCGACATTTCTAAATTTGATACGCGGAACTGGGCGACTGACCCTGATAATTTATGGTATATTGCGCTCGCCCTCGATGCCTCACCGCATGAGCAAATCCTGAATTCTCAGATGATTCGCAATCTGCGCAAAGCTGACAAGATCGAAATCGAGGCGGGCAAAATAACCGAATGGAAAAAGAAAAAATAGTCATGGTCTTCGGCGTCTTTGACGGACTGCACGACGGCCACAAAGCATTTCTGACAGAGGCACGCGCACATGGCGAGCGACTCGTTGTTGTCGTCGCGTCATGTACGAACGTCGGCAAGACGAAGGGCTACTGTCCGCTCAACCAGAGCACCGTACGTATGGAAACGATTCAAAAATTCATGCCTGAAGCAATTGTCCTCAAAGGCGATCAGGAAGATGGTTCATGGACAGCATTATCCGAATTCAATCCCGAGATTATTGTTACCGGTTATGATCAATCTGCACTTCGTGAAGCACTCGAAGCCCTGCATTTCCCTTCTATTAAACAAATCATAACTGCACAGCCACATCGCGGAAACGAACTCCATTCGAGTATTCTGCGCCAGAAAATGTGATATAGTAACGCCATGAAAATCCACCGTTTTATCGGCAACTTTGATCTCGATACAAACCCCGTCGTCATTTCTGACACAGAGGTTATTCACCAGATGCGGAGTGTGCTCAAACTGAAAGTTGGTGAGGAAATCATTCTCGGTAATGGCCAGTGCGATGAAGTCCGCGCAACTTTGACAACCATTGAGAAAAATAACGTCGTTGCAACAGTTACAGAAAAATATTACAACGAAAACGAATCGAAATTACAAACACGACTATATCTGGCAATTCTGAAGCGAGAAAACTTTGAGCTCGCAGTGCAGAAAGCAGTCGAGACTGGAGTTTCAGAAATTACGCCGATCATCACCGCTCGCACGGTAAAAACAGGACTCAATATGGAACGCCTCCAGAAAATTATCCGCGAAGCAGCTGAGCAATCCGGCCGTGGAATTATACCGATCCTTCATGAAGTTAAAAATTTTTCTGACGCTGTTGAAACCTGCAATCCTGAAGAATCGATAATCTTTGACGCGTCTGGTATTCTCTTTGTCAAAAGTCAATTGTCACATGTCAAAAGTTTTTTCATCGGTCCCGAAGGCGGATTCACGTCGGAAGAAATACAGCTCGCTACAGCAAACGGCTTCCACATCGCCTCGCTCGGCACTCTCACGCTCCGCGGCGAAACTGCAGCTATTGTGGCTACATACCTTCTGGGACAATAAAAAACAGTCCGTTCTTATGAACGGACTGTGTAACAAACAATAAAAAGGTATTTCATTTCGTACCGGCCTCTTTGTAACCGACAGGTATCAAATAATTGCTTTTCCGGAGCGTTTTGTATAGGTCCGGATAACGGGTTTCCAAGCTGTTCTTTTCTGTAAGCGTCAGCTTGCGACCGATAATCTTAAACCCAGCAGTACTTTTAAGCAAGGCATCGACTGTATTATTTTCATTATTGAAGACGCTTGCATCCTTGTTGGTGCTGTGCTTTTCAAAAAGAAAATTCACAACCTTGCCTGGATGATCGTCCAGGACACCTGAAATACTGAATAAACTGTCTCCCGATATAAAATTAGGTATCGGGGTAAAACTACAGGTTACTTGGTATTTTTTATACTTAACTGAATGCTTCGGTCCAACTTTAGCGCTGGTCTGAGCGTCTGCGACATGACTTGCGCAGATAAGTGCACAAATTAAAAGAATTTTTTTCATACGTTTTGTAATTTAGCTTGTTTTTGGAAATTTTCCTTATTATACAGATATATTTCATATTGTCAAGGTATGCCTGAATCCTGCCTGCATGTCTTTTTCCGGAGGTCTCGCGCAGGCGGGTAGCCGAGCCAGAGCAAATTTTCAGCAGAAAATTATGCGTGCCGCAGGAAAAAGACATGCAGGCAGGATTCAGGCATATCAAATATAAAAACCGCTCGGAGCGTATGCTCCGAGCGGTTTTTATTATGAGATATCGTAATTCTCGATTGCCGCCATGATCCCCTTCACCTGGCCAACATAGTTTGGAATAACTTGGTTGTAGGTTCGGAGAATGCCGTCAATGTCCTTGCCCTTGTAGTAATGCGCCGTGTCCGGATCATTACCGCTCAAGTTCTCTGACATCGAAGCGATAGCTTCATCGAGGCTTTTGAATCCGATTTTACAGGATCCCCAACCCCAATAGTTGTTTTCTTTGTATTTACAATCGAACTTTCCTCCAGTAGATTCGCGCATGGCGATAGCCGCCACAAGCGTATACGGGAGATTGTTCTTCTTAGCCTCAATGGCGATTGTCATACCGGCACCGGCAAGCGGGAGCTTGCGATCGCCGAAGTACGCGTCAATCTTCTTAGCCTCGATCTCGAGCTCATGCTGTTGGTTATCAACACGGCTGTTACCGAGGAGCCTGGTTTGTTCGGTCGCTGTTACTACTACAGAGGGAATCTTGCTCGTGTCCATACCGGACATTGAGAAGCTTGTCGCTAAAACAGGAATGACGACAAATGACTGTAGAGAGTTTACTAACTTTTTATTAAACATATCTTGGCAGTTATGCTCTGCCAACTCGTGACTGGATTAGATGTTTTCAGAAGTGAAAACGAAAAATACCCTGTAGTATTAAGGCTTGACCCTGACACTACTGGATACCCTCACATACTAGCATACCCTGACGGAAAAGTCAATAGTTATACCACTATTTTCACTGGTGTCAAATATAAAATACCCTTATGAAATAAGGGTATTTTGCGTAAAATTGCTTGACAGATTATGAATAAATATGCATAAAAATGACCTGTGGATAGCTAGCTGGACAGTTTTTAGTGCGTGTTGATGTACTCACGCGTCCGCGGACCGAAAATTCCAGTGCCGTGCGTGTAGAAGGGATACAAAATCTCTTTTGCATGGGCTTCTTGGAAACGTATGAGCGCCTGTCTAGTCAGCGGGCCAAAGTGATTAACTTCCCTGCCTGGCGATCCCGGACCAGAAGATGCAATCGTAAAGCCATTCACATTGAGGAAGTGTTGGAGCACATATACTTGTGAGCTGATGCTGCCGACAGTCAGATTCATGTTCGAAAAGATGGCATTCGTACTACCGAGACTCTGTGTATTGTTTGAAGACCCAGAAAGAGGGACAACATGCTCCCAGAGAGGGACATGCGGATGTACTGAATCAGTCTCAACTTGGGCATTCGAAGCCGGAGGGATACTGACAAGGACCGTACCGCCAAATGAAGGTACGGTCATCGAGATACGCGAAGTAGGAGCGGCCACGACAAAGGCTACGTTGCCATCGTTGGCAGTTACCCAATTGCTCGACGATGCCAAATCATCAATTACACGGACACGCCAATAATAATCACCCGCTTCCAAAGATTGGCCGCTCTCGCCGATTGTGTAACTTCCATCATGAAATACTGTGTCTTCTGCTGGATTCTGTCCGACGCTGTACGAGACTTCCCGGCTGCCGTCACACGGTGCTTCCAGCGGACAGCCTACTGGATCAAGCGCATTTGTCATGCCGGATAAGTAATCAAGTACGAGCGGTGCACCGAGAAACGTGTTATCTGTACTTACTTGGATTTCATACTGAACCTGATCGCCATCAGGCTCGGGAGGAATGACAAATGACAGTGCCGGTTGAGAATCATCGTCGCTGCTGCCATTCACCTTCGATGCAGGACCGAGCGTTGTCGGATCGGCCGGCGCACTGTTTGCCGGCGTGAGACCCCAGCAAGCATCAGTACGGCCTGAGTCGACTGAATTACTTGTGATCATGGTGACTGAACCGTCAGCGCATCCGCCGTCTTCTACATCGGCATAATCCACGACAGCTGTACCGGTCGGATGTATGAACCATTGCGATCCTTCGCTGTCTGAACGGAATTGGATCGATCCTCCGCCAGGTTGGCCGGTAATTGTAAGCTCACTGGAAATGCCGATCGTCATTCCCGATTGCACTGTCACGACTAACGGGCTTTCGGAATCATTTATGAAAGAGAGATTATAAAAATCAGTTGAACCAGTAATACTGGCAGTATGATCAAAAACAACCGTACTCTCGCCTGCCAGAAAGATGCCGGACATGTGCCACGCGCCGGTAGTGATTATAATCCGGTTAGCATTGAAACTGCCACTTGGACCGATAGTTATCGAATTCGCCGCGACAGTGAAGCTTTTCGCGTCTCCGGGAATTTCAAGATTACCGTTGATGGTCAGATCGCCGACGGTGATACCTTGCGTCAGAGTGACGAGAACTCCCTCGTCGATAATCGGGTTATCCGTCAGCGCGGGAACAGAGGCAGGACCACTTCCACAGCCGGTCCAAATAGTCCCGTCATTCCAATCGCCTGGAGTTACCGCATGGCACGTTTCATCAGCAGTATGGGCATTCGGAGCAAATACAAAGAAGCAGGTGAGGACCATCGCAAGCACGAGGACAAGTATGGTTTGTTCTTTGAGCGGTTTCAAATCAATTATTCTCTCTTGAGAGGACATAATTTCTTAATATGTTTAGAGTATAGCGAATTGCCTGCCTACTCTGCAAGGAACAACTAGGCTTCGGTTCCGTGGCACTTCTTGTATTTCTTACCACTGCCGCATGGACAGAGATCATTGCGACCCACTTTCGGACCGGCAACTTGTGATGACGGAGTATTCGGATGCGGACGGACATCGCCTTCTGCGATAAGCGCAGGTTCTTCATGCGACGCAGTGAGAGAAATTGTCGGTGCTTGTTCAACCGGCATATTCTTCGCTTCTGCATTCAACGTCGTCAACAGATCAGCAACCTGATTGCGGAATGCCGATTCCATTTCACGGAAGAGACGCAATCCTTCTTTCTTGTATTCGATGAGCGGTTCGCGCTGGCCATAGGCGCGGAGATTGACCGACTGGCGCGTATATTCCATAGTCTCGAGATGTTCAACCCAAAGCGTGTCAGTCGCATAGAGCATGATGCGGCGCACCGCTTCATAAAATGCATCTTTGCCGAGCGTTTTTTGGTGCTTTGCCACAACCTCGGCAAGTCCGTCGCGAAGTGCGACGACTTCGTTGAGATATGCATCAATCTTCTCATGTTCGCCGAGAAGCATGGCACGACGGCGCGTATAAATAGTCTCGCGCTGATGATTGAGGACATTGTCATATTCGAGCGTATGCTGGCGGGAATCGAAATTGAATCCTTCGATCTTGGCCTGTGCACTCTCAAGTGAACGAGAAATCATACCGTTCACGATCGGTTGGTCTTCGGGAATCTTGAATGTACCCATCATCTTCTTGATCCGCTCGGAACCGAAGACGCGCATGAGATCGTCGTCGAGCGAGACGAAAAACTGCGTCTCGCCGGGATCGCCTTGACGTCCTGCACGTCCGCGGAGCTGGTTGTCGATGCGGCGCGCTTCATGGCGTTCCGTACCGAGCACGAAAAGCCCGCCGAGTTCTTGGACAGTTTTCATTTCTTCTTCTGTCGCCTGTGCACCACCGAGTTTGATATCCACGCCGCGGCCCGCCATGTTTGTGGCGACGACGACACTGCCCTTCTTGCCCGCTTCGGCCACAATCTCACCTTCACGTTCGTGATTTTTCGCGTTCAGTATAGTATGTCGCACGCCTTCATTGGTCAGGTATGCCGAAAGTAATTCGTTTTTCTCGATTGAGACTGTACCGATGAGTACCGGTTGGCCCTGCATCTGGAGTTCTTTGACTTTCTT
>CALRCI010000039.1 GCA_943354525.1 Candidatus Nomurabacteria bacterium
AAGTTGGAACAAGCCGTTTTCTTTGTGGCATTCGCAGAGCGCGAATATGGTAAGAACATTATTTTTACTACACAAGGTTTTCGTGTCGATATTGAGAAGGTTTGGCAGTTGCTTAAAAACTTTATTTTGCAGGCAGGTGGAGCAAAACATGCCGGAATGAAAGAGGAGAGAATTTCTACTAACTGGTTATCATCCGATGACTATCCACTTCCACCAATTATCGCGCGAGTTATTGTTTAGTTCTTTTCGTTTATCAAAATTCAAAAGCCGGACATTTCTGTCCGGCTTTTTTCTTTACATATTTATGCCTTTGGTGCTTCCGGCTGTTTGATGAAATTCGGATCGGCTTGTTTTATCGAGAGCGAAATGCGGCCGCGTTCAGGATCAACGGCGACAACTTTTACCGGGACTTCCATACCCTCGCGGAGTACATCAGTCACGCGATTCACACGCCACGGTGCGATTTCAGAAATGTGCACGAGGCCGTCGGCGTTTGCCGAGATAGCCACGACTGCACCAATTTCGAGAATCTTCACGACTTTGCCGGTCATACTTTCGCCGACTTTGTATTCATGTGTGATTGCGAGAACGATCTCGAGTGCTTTTTCTGCCGCACCGTTTTTACCAGTGACATACACCGTACCGTCATCTTCAATCGTGATTTCAGCGCCTGTGTCTTCGCGAATCTGCTTTACGACTTTGCCGCCGGAGCCGATCACTCCGCCTATCTGATCAGGACGAATTTTCGTCACGAGAATTTTCGGAGCGTTTGGAGAAATATCTGCACGAGCTTTTGGCAATTCTTTTTCGATCGTATCGAGAATTGTGTAGCGCGCATTCTTCGCAGCGATGAGCGCTTCTTTGAGCACTGGCATCGGCACACCGTCGACTTTGATGTCGAGCTGAATTGCCGTGATACCATTTCGTGTGCCGGCAACTTTGAAGTCCATGTCGCCGTGATGATCTTCCGGTCCTTGGATATCAGTCAGAATTTTGTATTTACTCGGATCGTTCGCATCCATGATCACACCAATTGCGATACCGGCAACCGGACGAGTGATCGGCACGCCGCCGTCCATGAGTGCGAGTGATGATGCGCAGATTGATGCCTGTGACGTCGAGCCGTTCGATGCCGTTGACTCAGATACGACGCGAATCGTATACGGGAATGCGATCTTGTCAGGGATAACTGGAGTCAAAGCTTTCTCGGCGAGCATGCCATGTCCCATTTCACGGCGATTGAGTCCGCCGACGCGGCCTGTCTCTCCGGCAGAATATGGCGGGAAATTATAGTGGTGCATGAAGCGCTTCGTGCCGCGAACTTCCATGCCTTCGAGCACGAGTGCGTTCTCCGGTCCGCCGAGTGCGAGCACACTCATGACGTGCGTCTCGCCCCGGTAGAAAATTCCTGTACCGTGCAGTACTGGAGAAATTCCGCCAGCCTGCGCGTAGAGTGTGCGAACCTGATCCATTGCGCGACCATCGGCGCGTGCATTTCGCACGAGCGCGCCTTCGTGAATGAGTTCATCGACGATGTGATGATAATAATCGCTGGCGATATTTGCGATATCTTTATTGTCAGGATATTTTTCTGCAATCAGATTCTTCCATTCGCTTTCGCAATCTCCGATGCATTTCTTACTGTCAGTTCCAAAAAGATTTGCGGCGAGTTTCGGCGTAATCGTACTGGTGAAAAGAACTTTTACTTCCTCCGGAGTTTCCGGTGCCGGCATGACGAGTTTTGGTTTGCCGATTTCAGCGATGATTTGCTTCTGCCAGTTCTCGATCTTCGTGATTTCCGGCATGGCCATATCGAGAGCAGCGCCGAGCTGTTCCTCTGTAAATTCAAATGCCATCGCTTCGATCATGGCTACGTTTCCGCGTGCACCGCACACGGTGAGGTCGAGTGTGTAGACGGCTTCGCCGGTATTCGGAACGTATTCATTCACAGCTACTGCGCCGCCTCCCTTCGGAGCGCTGACGTGGACTGCACCGACCGGACCATTCCATGGAATATCTGAGACGCCGAGTGCGAGTGATGCGGCATTGACGGCGAGAATGCCAGGATCAAATCGGCCGACAGAAACTACTGTCGTGATAACTTGTACGGCATTCTTGATGTGATGCGCGAACAGCGGACGGATCGTACGATCGATAACGCGCGCTGACAGAATCGCCTCATCAGAGGGACGACCTTCTCGTTTATTGTATTGTCCGCCGAGAATGAGTCCGGCAGCGTAATATTTCTCGAGATATTCAACGGTGAGGTTGAAAAATCCCGGATTGTTTTTGCCATCTTTCGAGATAACGGCAGTGGCGAGAACGATTGTGTCCTCGCATTTGAGCATGACCGAACCATTCGCCTGTTCGGCGAGATCGGAGAAGACGGCGGTCATAGTCTTCCCCGCGACGTCGAGCGTGTATTCTTTCTTGTGCATATTTTATTTGGCGAGTCTCCAGACTTTAGTACTGAAACTAGGTGCTTCATTACTACGTGTCTAGAGGCTCACAATTTATCTGGTAATACTGGCATCCTAACACAGAGCAGAAAATAAGAAAACGGGTGATTTATAAAATTTGGCCGGTTTGTGCAAGTGTTCATTGTTCGAAAATTACTTTGATAGCATTGCCGTTTGTATGACCAAATAGAATAAATCGCCCGTTTTCTTATTTTCTACAGAGTCTTGACTATCTCTATAGAAGGAATAGGATGAAAGAAAAACAGACATCATGAAACACTTACGCAACTTTACCTTTCCTTCCGGCATAACCTGGAAGACGAAAATCTCTTTTACAATTGGCAAATCGCCTATTGCGCAGACATTCACTTTTTTGAAGCTTGCAGCATTCACTTATTTCAAAAAACATCACAAAACGCCAGTATACAAATTGCTGCATGAACTTGCTGCCACAAAGCACGCCGACCGCAAGCTCACAAAGAGAGAAGAGCGGTCACGCGACCATCTCATGCATGCCGTATGCCAGAAAATCAGCCAGTATGATGACACCTTCCATGCAGGTCTGCTTACACGGCTGATTGAAGTAACACCGAGCAGGTATCATCGCAAAGTGCTGCAGCTGCTTATCAAATATCCGTATCCCGAGATGAATTTTTTCCATTTGCGGGAATTATGTTTTAGTTTGGGTTTCAAAAGAGAAGCTGAAGCATGCGGAGAGCGCTTGTACAATACCGACACGGAACAAATTACCGGCACCATAACACAGGATTTAGCCGATTTGAGCCGCAAAGATTATAAATACGCATTCAAACAATTTGCTAAATGCGCATAATCTGATTTTCAATGAAAATAAAAGCCTGAACAATTTTTTGTTCAGGCTTTTTTTATTTCTGCGGTCTCGTATTCCGTATCAGAAATTTTCTCGGATTCGTACCGAGGTCGAGGAAATTGTCGGCTGCTTCTTTGAGTTTGCCTGACGTGGCTTTGCCAAACGATGCGACTTCGACTTCGATGCCGTATTCGCTGTGGAGATATTCGACGAGCGGGATGAAATCGCCGTCACCGGAGGCGATGACCAGTGCGTGGATTTTTGGCGCGAGACGAATTGCATCGATCGCCAGTCCGACATCCCAGTCAGCTTTCTTTGCGCCGCCGGCGAATATTTGCAAATCTTTGGTCTTCGCTTCGATGCCCATTTTGCCAAGCGCTTGGAAGAAATTCTTCTCTTCCCCGCTCTCAGTCGAGATGACATACGCGATTGCGCCGACGAGTTTGCGACCCTGCGTGACTTCTTTGACGATTGCGCCGAAATTCACGCGAGCTTGATAGAGATTGCGTGCACAGTGATAGAGATTCTGCGCGTCGATGAGTACGGCGACACGCTGGTCTTTGGGTTTGATGATTGCCATATGAAAAAATGATTAGTAAACGTTTTTAAAATAAATCAGTCTCCAGAATTTGCACTTACATTTGGAGACGCGCATAAATCTCTGCTGAGATTTTGCTAGGGACTCGCGCCAGTCGCGCTCCGTGCTGTCTCCAAATGTAAGTGCAAATTCTGGAGACTGCTGCATGAAGTATAACAGAAAACTGCTCCGACAGGAGCAGTTTCGTTTTAGAGTTCGATTTTCTTGACGAGAGCTTGGTAGCGGGCGAGGTTAGTGTTCTGAAGATATTTGAGGTGGGTACGGCGATCAGCAACCATTTTGATAAGTCCGCGGCGGGAATGATTGTCTTTCTTGTGTTTCTTGAGGTGACCAGACAATTCCTCGATACGTGCAGAGAGCATAGCTACCTGAACTTCCGGAGAACCCGTGTCCTTCTCATGAACCTGAGATTTCTTGATGATATTGGTCTTTTTCTTTGTTTTCAGCATTACACCCATAAAATAGCACGTTTCTTCAAATAATGCAAGCCCTCCGGGCTTCTCCGAAATCAGCTCCTTTTGTCGTTCAGTCATACAGTAACGCGATGCTATTTGAGGTTTGTGTCGAAGAAAAACACTCGATTTCTCGGCTGAACGACAAAAGGAGCTGATTTCGGATCAACCCTACGGAGTCCAACTACTGCATTTGTGAATTGAAGCCGAGTACATGAGTGATCACTTATGAGAAAAAATCCCGTTGGCACAGCGCTACTGTATGACTTCAATTCACAAATGCAGTAGTTGGCGGAGTACCCTCTATTGTGCGACACTAGAGATATGGCCTCTGAAATTGAAAAATTAAAGCGAGAATTTCTCGAATATATGGAAATCGAACGCGGTTCGAGTTTGAAGACCGTCCGCAACTATGATCACTATCTCTCGCGCTTCTTTGCATTTACAAAAATTTCTTCTGCACGCAGTATTTCAGACGACAGCATTCGCGAATTCCGCCTCCATCTCAATCGCCAGAGTGGTGTGCGTGTGCGTGGCCAAGCTGCGGCGACGATGAAGAAGAATACGCAGAACTATCACCTCATCGCGCTTCGCCGATTTCTCAAATACCTCATGAAGCGCGATATCACAGCAATTTCTCCTGAACGTATCGAGCTCGCCAAGGTCAAAGAACGCGATCTCGACCTCATTTCGACGAACGACCTCGAAAGACTGCTCTCTGCGCCGTCCGGCGACGATCTCAAATCGCTTCGTGATCGCGCAATCCTCGAACTCTTCTTCTCGACCGGACTCCGTCTCTCCGAACTCACCTCGCTCAACCGCGATCTCGATCTCGGCAAGGATGAATTTTCAATTCGTGGCAAGGGCGAGAAGGTCCGTGTCGTCTTTCTCTGCGACTCTGCCAAATATACC
>CALRCI010000040.1 GCA_943354525.1 Candidatus Nomurabacteria bacterium
ACTGCGGCTGTGGCAGAACTGAAGGCGCACCTCGCCGCTCCTGCCCCTAAGGCGAAGAAATAATTATGGTCAAGCGCATTATCTCACTGATTCATCGCGAGTACACAAACGTGCATCAGGCGGCATTTCTCTTGGGAATTTTTGCCTTTATCTCGCAAATACTCGGGTTGTTTCGCGATCGCATGCTCGCACATTCGATCGGTCTCTCAAGCTCGCTCGATATCTACTATGCGGCATTTCGTATTCCGGATTTTATCTACGTCTCAATTGCATCGCTTGCATCGATCACCGTGCTCATCCCGTTTCTGATTGAGCGTAATGAGAAATCACACAGCGAGGCGCGCAAATTCATGAGTGATGTGTTTACGGTTTTTTTGTGTGCGATGGTGCTCGCATCTATTCTGCTCTTTATTTTCATGCCAACACTCACGGCACTGACTGCACCAGGATTCCATGGCGAAGAATTCACACGACTCGTTATGCTCTCACGACTCTTGCTCCTCTCACCAATCCTTCTTGGCCTCTCCAATCTCTTTGGTGCGGCGACGCAGTTTTATAAAAAATTCTTTCTCTTCGCACTCTCGCCGATTCTCTACAATGTCGGTATTCTCGTCGGAGTAGTTTTTCTCTATCCGCGATGGGGGATCATGGGACTTGGGGCGGGAGTCATCATCGGTGCGCTTGCCCATGCAGCTATGAATATTCCCGTCATTACCCGTCATGGCTTGCTGCCGAAATTTTCTACGCAGATCGATTGGAAATCTATTCGTGATCTCATCGTCATCTCGCTGCCGCGCACGCTCGGGCTCGCCATGAACAATATTGCGCTCATCATTATTACGGGCATTGCTTCAATTATCGGCGTCGGCGCAATCTCAGTCTTTCGCCTCTCCTACAATCTCGAATCCGTACCGCTCGCCATCGTCGGCATGAGTTTCTCCGTCGCCGCATTTCCGACGCTCGCACATTTCTTCTCGAATGGGAAAAAAGAAGAGTTTGTTACCCATTTCAAAATCGCCGCCAAGCAGATTATTTTCTGGTCGCTGCCCGTCACCGTACTCTTCATCGTCCTTCGTGCGCAGATCGTGCGTGTCATTCTCGGTTCGGGTAAATTCACCTGGAGCGATACGAAGCTCACCGCTGCCGCGCTCGCACTCTTTGCCATCTCGGCATTGGCACAGGGCATGGTCATGCTCTTCGCCCGTGGATTCTTCGCAGCAGGGAAGACGAAGAAGCCCGTCATACTCAATTTGATCTCCTCTGCGCTCATCGTCGTCCTCGCCTACGGACTTCTCATCTGGTTCAATCATTCGCTCGCATTCCGTACATTCTTCGAACACGTTCTCCGTGTCGATGGCATGACTGGCACGGCAGTGCTGATTCTCCCGCTCGCGTACTCTATCGGTACGACGCTCAATTTCGTGCTGCACTGGATTCATTTCAAGCATGATTTCGTGGGACCGAAACCGTTTATTCGCAAAACCTTCGTGCAGAGTCTCATCGGCTCGCTGGCTATCGGTTTGTCGGCATACGAAGCTTTGAATATTTTTAGTTCAGTGTTTGATCTCAATACATTCTCAGGAATTTTCCTCCAAGGTCTCGTTGCCGGAGTGATTGGCATCATCTTCGGTTTCGTCGTGCTGACACTTCTCGGTAGTGAAGAGCTTCGCGATATCCGTCGCACGCTCCGCACCAAATTCTGGCGCACCTCCTTCATCGGCGCCGAACAGACTGACTTATAAAGGGTTTTCTGATATAATTTTGGAATGTTGCCATTACGTGCTATCTGGAGGTATTTTTGGTTGGTTATAAAACGTTACAAAGTAGCGTTTTTCTCACTATTTTTCTTTGCTACAGGAAGAATAATTTTTTCATCTATTGCGACGGGTTATATATATAAGAACATCATAGACACCCTTAATAATAATATTTTATCTATTGATGATAGGTATCATTTGATTCTATTTCTACTTATACCACTCTGCGTATCTTTCTTAACCTCAATGTTCATGACAAGATATGGAGATTATGTGAAATTTCGTTTTGTGAGCCGGGCGATCAAGGATCTATATGATATGAGTTTCGTTAAATTATCGCACCATTCTTATAATTTCTATACAAATAATTTCTCTGGTAGTCTTGTAGCAAAAGTAAAAAGATTCGCTAGGTCATTTGACAATATCACTGATATTGCCGTGATTAATTTCTGGGTCATCATTGTAGTCATCACGAGTTCCACGATAGCTTTGTGGTTTCAGTCTAAAATTCTCGGGGAATATTTCTTGATTTGGTGCACAGTGTATTGTATTCTCGTAGCATTTTTTGTTAAACAAAAAATTAAGATAGATATACGTAAAGCTGAAGCAGATTCTAAATTGACAGCAGTATTGTCTGATTCGATTACAAATATGATGAATATCAAAATCTTTTCAGCTTTTCAAAAAGAATTCACATATTTTCAAGAAGTCACGACACTCTTAAAAAATCGTATTTCTGCAGCATTTAAGTTTACAATTATAAGGTCGGCATTTCAGGCGACACTCATGGTGTCTTTTCATATATTCGTTCTTTATACAATGGTAGGACTCTGGAGAAGTGGTCAAATATCTGTGGGAGTTTTTGTAATGACTTATATTTATTTTAATTCCATCATTGATCGTTTATGGGATTTATCTCAAGCACTTACAAATTTTATGGAGTCTATGACCGATGCCAAAGAAATGGTTGATATTTTTGAAAAAATTCCTGATATTCTAGATCCCATAAATCCTGAAATACCTAAAATACATGAAGCTAATATTATATTCTCTGATCTCTCTTTTGGATATATAGATAATCATGAAGTTTTTACAAACTTTAATCTCGATATAAAATCAGGTGAGAAAGTAGGTCTAGTAGGACATTCTGGATCTGGTAAAAGTACGATTACAAAATTATTGCTTAGATTTGCTGAAGTTGGCAAAGGAGAGATTTTGATCGATGGTCAGAATATTGCTCACATCACACAAGATGATTTGAGAAATACTATCTCGTATGTACCACAAGAACCGATACTTTTTCATCGGACGATAAAAGAAAATATATCTTATTCCAAGTCAGATGCTACAGAAGAAGAAATAATTGATGCAGCGAAGAAGGCTCATGCCCATGAATTTATCAGTACACTTCAGTATGGATACGATACACTTGTCGGTGAGCGTGGCGTTAAACTTTCTGGTGGTGAGCGACAGCGGGTGGCTATAGCACGAGCTATGTTAAAGAATTCACCAATTTTGGTTTTAGATGAGGCGACGAGCTCACTAGATTCTATTAGTGAGACTTATATTCAAGAAGCTTTCAATGAACTTATGAAGGGTAAGACGACTATCGTCATTGCGCACCGTCTCTCTACAATTCAAAAAATGGATCGGATTATAGTGCTCGAAAAAGGTGCAATCGTTGAAGATGGTACACATCGTCAACTGCTCAAGAAGAAGGGCGTCTATGCCGACCTCTGGGCGCATCAAAGTGGGGGATTCATCGAATAGAGTGTGGGAAAGGGGTGAGACCCCCTTCCGACGGAAGGGGGTCTCACCCCTTTAGCTTTATTTATCAAGGTTTTTCTGGTATAGTCAGCGAATGGAACTCAAACATATCCGTAATTTCTCCATCATTGCCCACATTGACCACGGCAAATCGACACTTGCAGACCGCATGCTTGAAGTCACAGGAACCATTGAGAAGCGCAAAATGCGCGCTCAGGTGCTCGACAACATGGAACTCGAGCGTGAGCGTGGAATCACGATCAAAATGCAACCCGTACGCATGCTTTGGAAATCTTCAAAGCATGCGCAATCACCAATCTCCAATAACCAAGAACCAAACAAGAGCCCAGTTTCGAAAATTGATAATTGTGATTTGGAGCTTTCAGATTCAACGTATGAGTTGAATCTGATTGATACTCCCGGACACATCGACTTCTCATACGAAGTTTCGCGCGCGCTCAAAGCTGTCGAAGGCTCGATTCTTCTCGTGGATTCGACACAGGGTGTGCAGGCACAGACGCTCACGACGCTCGGCATGGCACGCGAATCCGGACTCGTGATTATTCCCGTACTCTCGAAAATTGATTCTCCGCTTGCGCGCGTAGACGAAGTCAAACTCGAAGTCGCGACATTGCTCGGCTGCTCGCTTGATGAAATTCTCCTCGTCTCCGGCAAGACCGGTGAAGGTGTGGCACATCTCCTCGACGAGATGGTGCGACGCGTACCACCGCCAAAAGAAACGTTCGAAGCCAAAGGCCTCCGTGCGCTCGTCTTCGATTTCAAATATTCCGATCACAAAGGCGTCATCGTCTATGTGCGTGTGCTTGATGGCGAAGTCAGGAAAGGCGAAGAGTTATCGTTCCGCACGGCAGTTGAGAAATTTATCTCACTCGAAGTTGGTACGTTTTCTCCAGAAGAAACGCCGCGTGAGAAACTCTCAGCCGGCGAGATCGGCTACATCGTGACGGGTATCAAACGTCCCGGTATCGCATCTGTCGGTGATACGATCGTTAATTTCAAAAATCAATTGCCGGCATTTCCGGGATACGAGAAACCACGACCCGTCGTCTGGGCATCGATCTATCCTGAGAGTGCAGAAGACTTCGACGAACTCCGCATGGCGCTTGCCCGACTTCGCCTCTCTGACAGCGCATTTTCATTCGAAGAAGAAACATCTGGCTCGCTCGGGCGTGGCTACCGCGCGGGATTTCTCGGCATGCTCCATATGGAAATTATTACGGAACGTCTTAAACGCGAATTCGGTCTCGAACTTGTCGTCACGCTGCCGTCGATTACGTATTTCGTGAAATTGCGCAGTGGTAAGGAGGTGATAGTCTATTCGCCGCACCTCTTTCCAAATGACGGAGAAATTCTCGAAGTCCGCGAACCATGGGCAGACGTGATTATTATTTCGCCGGTGCAGTATCACTCGAACATCATGCAGCTGCTCTACGATCATGAAGCTGAAATCACAGAGATCCGGAATTTCGGTGATAACCGCAACGAGATGTTTGTCCGCATGCCACTTCGTGAAATGATGCGCAACTTCTTCGATGAACTCAAAAGCGGTACGGCTGGATACGCATCGATCTCATACGAGATTGCCGAAGTAAAAGCTGCCGACGTCACGCGTCTGGATATTCTCATCGCCGATGAAGTCGTGCCTGCATTTACGCGTGTCGTATCGAGGAAGAAAGCGGCGACGGACGGGG
>CALRCI010000041.1 GCA_943354525.1 Candidatus Nomurabacteria bacterium
AGCAACAACAACAGAAAGGTCTAAGTTCAAATTTCTAATTTCTAAAAAAAATTCTTCATCTAACTTTGCTGGTTGCAAAACGGGGATATCATGTGTTTCGCCCCAGACTTTGGCAGCAGGAGGCGTGATTGTCATTTTACGACCAATAGGAACGTCCTGGCCGGTGATGATGATCGATGGCGTTAGGCCTTGGACGAGAAGTTCGTCCAAGATTGTCGTCGTCAATTCAGGTGTGCCCCAGAATGCAATTTTCATATTTAGTCGTTGAGTTCTTCCGGCGGACCCTCGCGGATATCCTTGGCCTTATCGATAAAGAGTACGCCGTTCAGATGGTCGGTTTCATGCTGGAAGATGTGTGCAAGGAGGCCGGAAGCACCGCGTTTAATTTTCTTTCCTGTCGCATCATAATACATGAGTGTCGCATGCGTGCTGCGGAAGACATCACCCCAGAGCGGACGGACGGAGAGACAGCCTTCATGGAGCCATTTCTTCGTCCGTGAAAGCTTGATGATCTCAGGATTGATGAAGGCGACATCGGGATACTGGCCATCGACCGGAGTTGCTTCTCCGCGCTTCCATTCCGGTGCGAAGATCTTGCCAGCGACGACGAAGATGCGAAGGGATACGCCGATCTGCGGAGCGGCAATTGCCACACCGTCGTCCTGCGTCGCGAGTGCGGCAGACATATCACGAATGATTTTCTGAATATGAGGAGTTGTGATGTCTCGTACTAGAACACGCTCGGCGGTTTTGCGCAGGACCGGATTTTCTTTTTGAACTATCTTAGGCATGGGCATAAATGTCTAATTACTAATATCTAATTTCTAATGACGGATCTTGAATAGAATTTATTTAGATATTAGACATTAGAACTTAGAAATTTCTACTTGATTTCTTTGAGATATTCGAGGAGTTTCGAAAGCTTCACCGTTTCCTGCGAGTGCGTCGTCATATCACGGACAATGACGCAATTCTCAATCGCTTCCTTCTGTCCGAAGATAATCGTGTAGGGGATATTGAGCTTCTCAGCGATAGCAAGCTGCGCGCCGAGAGAGTCTTTTGAGAGTGACTGGAGAATTGGAATGTGCGCTTTCCTGAGAATATCGATGACGTTGAGCGATTTCAATTTCGCATCGAAGCCGAGTTGAATGAAATACATTTTTGGTTTCTTCAAAATACGCGGCGTGTGCTTCTTGTACCAGCTCGCCTGTATCACGCGATCGACGCCGAAGGCCATACCCATGGCAGGGATGTCTTTCTTGCTGCCGAGATGCTTGGCGAGGTAATCATATCGTCCGCCACCGCCGAGTGAAAGTGCGTTACCATTCTCATCGGGCTCGCCGACAATTTCGAAGACGGTGCGCGTGTAGTAGGAGAGTCCGCGGACGAGATTCTTGTTGATCGTGTATTGAATGCCGAGCTCTTCGAGATATTCGAGCACTTCCTTGAAATGCTTTTTACATGCAGGGCACAGCGATCCGACAGCATCCGGCGCGTCGATATTGAGCTCTTTGGTTTTCGGATCTTTGGAATCGAGGATACGGAGTGGATTAGTTTTCAGGCGTTCACGATCAATTGCCGGAAGCACAGACATGTGCTTCTTGTAGTAGTTCGTCAATTCGCGAATATATGCGCCACGACATTCCTTGTCGCCGATTGAATTGATATCGACGGAGAGGCCTTCGGCGCCGCATTCTTCGAGAATGACCATGGCTGTTTTGATGATGAGCGCATCGATGATGCTCTTATCAGAGCCGACTGCGTCGAGATCAAACATCCAGAATTGGCGGTAACGGCCTTTCTGGGGCGTGTCATGGCGGAAGATCGGTCCGTATTGATAGAACATGACTGGCTGTGGCTGGTTCTGCATGCCATGTTCAATATAGGCGCGTATAAGCGGTGCAGTATGCTCGGGGCGGAGTGCGAGATGATCGCCGCCTTTCGTGCGGAGCGTGTACATTTCCTTGTCGACAACATCGGTGCCGACGCCGATGGCCGAGGTGAACACTTCTTCTTGCTCAAGCATCGGCGTCTCGATTGGCTTGAAACCATAGTAGATCGCGACCTCCTGAGCCTTCTCGAAAAATCCCTGGAAGAGATAGTATTCTTCGTTCATGATATCGCGCATGCCTTTCGGCGCGATGAATCCTTCTTTGCTTGTTTTTTTAGCTTTGTCCATATGCTGTATTTTTAATAATTATGAAATTCTCCCGGAAACGTACTGAGTTCTTTGAGCGGGAAGAGGCGGATAAATGCTCGGCCCGAAATATTTTTGCGCGGGACGAATCCCCACGAGCGCGAGTCAGATGAAAATGGGCGGTTGTCTCCCATGACGAAATATTCTCCTGCACCGATCGTGCGTTTCAACGTATCGTTTGTCATCTCAGAAATATACGGTTCGGCGAGAATGAAGCCCTCCGGATGCTCTGTGTTGGTGATGGTGACTTGTTTGTTGTGGATCTCGATTGTCTCGCCTGGCAATCCGATGACGCGTTTGATATAAAACACTTTCATGTTTTCCGGCGGACGGAAAATGATGACATCGCCGCGCGCAGGTGATTTGAAATCGTATGAAAGTTCATCAACCAGCAAGTAATTTTTGTCTTGAAATGTGGGAACCATCGACGAGCCGGACACAACGAACGGCTGCATGATGAAATAGCGGAATGGCAGCGCGATGGCTGCGGCGACAATGAGGAATTTGATCAATTCGATCGCGGACTCGCGCCACGTCTGCACTTTTTTCTTTGGCGGGTGTGCCACAGACGCCAGTGTGAGGTTTTCATCAGAATTCATGCGTTGATTATACTAGGGAAAGAGATTTGACACAATGGAGGTGGGTGTTGTATGACAAAATTCTCCGCTCGAAGGTGTATTCCGAAGAGTACGACATAAAATTCTGCTGAATTTTTGTCTCGTACTCGCCTTGCCAGTCTCCGTAAGCCTCTTCGGAACACACCTTCTCGCTCCGAATTTTGTCACATGGTATGATAGTTGGATGTACACTATCGTCGGTCTCGGAAATCCGGGAGAAGAGTATGTAGACACGCGTCACAATACCGGACGAATTATTTTGCAAATGCTTGCCAAGAAGCTCGACTTTTCTGATTGGAAAGAAGATATGAAGGCAAAGGCATTGATTGTGGCCGGCAAAATCGGAAAATCAAAAGTCCAGTTCGTCCTGCCGAATAATTTCATGAACAATTCCGGTACGAGCGTGAAGCAGTTTATAAAAACGAAGAAAGAATTGGAGAATCTGATCGTGATCTATGACGATCTCGATTTACCAATCGGGCGCATGAAAATTTCTTTCAATAAAAGTTCCGGCGGTCACAATGGTGTCGAATCGATCATCAAAAATGTAAAATCACAGGAATTCGTCCGCATCCGTGTCGGCATTTCTCCCGAGACTCCGGGCGGGAAACTGAAGAAGCCGTCAGGCGAGAAACCAGTTATCGATTTCCTGATGAAAGATTTCAAAGATGCTGAATTGGCGGAATTGAAGAAAGTGGCGAAGCGGGTGAGCGAAGCTCTCGAGACGTTTGTCGATGGAGGAAAGGATAAGATGATGAGTATACATAATTAGACTTTCGATTCCCGCTATGCGACTATAGGAATATCTTTAGCAGTTAATCATAGAAAAAATATGAAAAAATTAATCACTACCGCAATTGTATTCACCGCAATGGCACTGCCGCTCACATCACTGGCAGAATCAACACCAGTTGGTTTCAATCTGTCTCCAGGCGGCGTGACGCTCCAGATAAAAAATCCATTGAGTGTCACCAAAGATCTGTCCATTGGATCTAAAAATACTGCTGAGATCAAAAAACTCCAGATGTATCTCAACCTCAAAGGATATTTGCCGATCGTGCCTGATGGTAATTTCGGTCCGAAAACTCGTGCAGCGGTGCTTGCATTCCAAAGAGCTCGCGGTCTCTCCGCAACCGGCTACGTTGGCGCACTGACTCGCGCGAAAATCGATGCGGATACGACGGCGCAGGCGCTGTATGATGGACGACAAGAAGAATCTAATTACAGCGCGAATACTGCAGCTGTCGGTACCGTCGCCGTATCACTCAATAATCGTTTCGATGCAGCTCGAGTGCTCACTGCTGACACTGCCCGTACGCGCATCGGCTCATTTGTCATCCAGAACCGGACGAAGGAAGGTGTGAAGATCAGCAGTGTGCATATCGGTGTCACTGTGGCGGGAGTATCCCTCACTAATTTTTCAAATCTCGGAGTGATGGCCGGCAGTTTGGAGCTTGGCTCCGTGCTTCCGACTATCTCAGCCACACAGGATATCACCGTTTCAGATACCGTATTGCCTCCTAATGAAAACACTGTCGTCAATATCTATGCGGATCTCGGCCCGGCCCTCGGTGGCCCCGTTACAACGACGTTGTTACCGACGCTTGTCGGTGTAAATTCTGCAACGGTCTATTCACCAAGCGCAGCAGTCAATGGGCAGACACTCACCATCGGTTCAGTATCAGTAGTGCATAATTAAATTAGGTTCTAGTAGCTAGTGACTAGGTTCTAGAAAATACAGAAACACAAAACCCGCCGAATGGCGGGTTTTGTGCGGATTATTACTAGCCCCTAGAACCTAGCTACTAGCACCTGATCTATTTCTTTTCATCGAGGAATGCGAGTGTCATGCGCTGATCCTTTGGTTCGAAGAGCGTGACTTGGAAATTGTAGGTCTTGCCAAGTTCAAGCTTCTCGCGGAGTTTCGCTTCGCCGCCAAAGAGGGAATTATGGACGAGACCGGCCACGCCTTCTTTGATCGAAACGAGCGCGCCATGCTTGTTGAATTTGATGACGACGCCCTTGATGATGTCGCCCTTCTTCAACTTGCCTTCGAATTCTTTCCATGGATTCTCCTTCAAGGCCTTGATCGAGAGAGAAACTTTGCCGTCTTTGATATCGATGACTTTCGCGCGGATTTTGTCGCCGATCTTGAACATTGTGCGAGGATCATCTACGAGACCCCAGTCGATTTCAGAGATATGCACGAGACCTTCGAGACCTTCCTCGACTTTGAGGAAGACGCCGAAGTCAACGATGCCGGCCACAGTGGTTTCGAGTTCTTCACCGACAGTGTATTTGCCGACGACGGCCTTGCGTTCTTC
>CALRCI010000042.1 GCA_943354525.1 Candidatus Nomurabacteria bacterium
GGCCGAGCGAGCCGATGACGCGCGCCTTCGAACGCCAATATTTCTTCAGTTGTCGCACCCACAAGACATAGATTGCATTCATAAAAATTAGTGATGAGTAGTTAGTGACTAGGTTCTAGGGAAATTATTTGCGTCCCCACATCTTCGCCTGCCCGCGAAGCGCGTCCATCGATCCGGCGCCCTCGTCGCGGATCAGATGACCGGTCAGTTTGATAAACGCATCTTCGAGATTCGTCGTACCAGTCTCTGTGATCAATTCGGCCGGCGTTCCTGAAGTAATAATCTTGCCGTGATCGATGATCGAAACTCGATGCGCGAATCGCGACGCTTCTTCCATGTAGTGCGTCGTGAAGAAGATCGTCATGCCATGCGTCGTGTTAAGATTCTTGATGTATTCCCAGATGTGATTGCGCGTCTGCGGATCGAGTCCGAGTGTCGGCTCATCGAGATAGAGAATCGACGGCTCGTGGATGAGCGCGCGGGCGATCTCGAGGCGGCGCTTCATGCCGCCGGAGAAATTGCGGACGAGATCGTTTTTGCGATCAGCGAGATCGACGAGTGCGAAGAGTTCATTGATTTTCTTGTGGCGGATCGCTTTCGGAATGCCATACAGGATTCCATGGAATTCCATATTCTCGTATGCCGTGAGATCGTCATCGAGACTCTGATCTTGGAAGCAAATACCGAAGAGGCTGCGGATGGCGCGCTGATTGCCGTCGAGATTCGTCGTACCGATCGTGATATCGCCGACTGTTTTCTCGAGAAGCGTCGTCAAGGCTTTGATCGTTGTCGTCTTGCCGGCGCCGTTTGGGCCGAGGAATGCGAAAATCTGCCCTTTGGGAACAGCAAAAGAAATATCATTCACTGCCGTGAAATCGCCGAAGGTGACGGTGAGATTTTTGACATCGATGCTCGTATCCATGAGCATCAGTGTAGCATGCATTGTTTAAAAAATAAAAAAGGTAGACTGTATAGGACTCTTTCCTTACAGGAACAGTACAGGTTTCGTATCGTACTCGCTCCGCTCCGTGCGATATACTCAACCTTTTCTCGTCCTGACACACAGAACATTGGTTCTGTGTTTACAGTCCACGCAAGAAAAAAGGCTGTTTTGTGACAGCTCTTTTTTCAACGTGTGGACCGTACAGGACTCGAACCTGCCACCCCCTCATTGCAAATGAGGTGCTCTACCAGATGAGCTAACGGCCCTCCATTTATTACACAGAATGATTTTACTTTATTTTCCCATAATTGCAAGCGAAACGGCGTGATCTATCACTTCGTGGAGTGTCGCCCCGACGGGATCGAGGGATTTGGGCACGAGCGACATCGGCGTCATACCCGGCGATGAATTCACTTCGAGGAAATACACTCCTCGGGGACTCACGATGAAATCACTTCGTGCGATGTGGCGTAAGCCGAGATGGTGATGGATTTTTTTGGCCGACTCTTCGAGTTCTTTCTGTTCATGTAATGCAAATCGCGCTGGAGAAATTTCCAGAGCTGTGCCATCGTATTTATGCTCGTAATCGAAAAATTTTCCGTCAGGTACGCGGATTTCTATCGGCAGAAAACTATACACGTCCTCTCCGCGGAATCCGCGTATCGTCGCCACCGTCGCTTCCCGTCCAGTGATGAATTCCTCCACCATCATTTCCCTGCCTTCATTCTCTTTAATTGCTTCCATGAGCTCGGGCATGGTTCGTGCAATCGTAACACCAAGCGATGAACCGCCGGAAATCGGTTTGAGTACCCACGGCGGAGAGAGTTTGCTGTGTACGAATCGTACGAGCTCCTCCGGATTATTTGAGACCGTGAAATCCACATGCGGCGCAGTTTTAATACCAATCGATTTCACCATTTCTTTTGCCAGTAATTTATGGTGCGCACGAGCCGCATCCTCTGCCGGAGTTCCGACAAACGGAATCTTGAAAATCGCAAGTGCTCGCGCCAGTCCGCCGTCTTCGCCGTACGCGCCGTGCAGCGCATTCCACGCGACATCGATATATTCGGGTAACTGTGCTGCCGACACGACTCGCCCGCGCACATGGAATTCGCCATCTTTCGAGAGGAAGACATCGACGGGAGTATATTTGTCAGAAAGTTTTTCTGTGATCACACGCAAAATATTCGCCCCGCTTGCCAGCGACACGTCGTATTCATTGCTCACACCTCCGCGAATGACACCGATGCGAATCATATATAGATTAGTTTATAGGTTTTAGAGACTAGTAGCTAGTGGAGAAAATAGGTTTGACTTATATAGTAGGAGTTGTATGATTCAAGAAAACAAAAACCTCGAACCAAAAAAATAATCTCATGAGAAAATTAGAAATAACCCGGAAAGGTGTAGGAAACTACAGCCGCGAAGAATTATTTAAAGAAGCAACTTCGCAACTAAAAACAATTGGTGAGATGATAAAAGCCAATGAAAAAGAGACAGTTATCAGTGAAATAACCGACTCACACGCGATACATTTCAGATTACCTTCAAAACAAACCAGTAGTTCTGTTATCGAGGGAACAATGCACTTAGAAGCAGGCGACTGCAAGAGTATCGCGCACATTCCTGAAAATTATCCCCTGGGAAGCATAGCGGTTCAGGAGATTGAAAAGTTTTTCAACAACCCTTTCCGCGAATCCTGAAAATTCAGAACACCAAAAAAATTATAAGAAAAACCCTTTCGTTAAAAAACGGAAGGGTCTTTTATTTTCCCAAAAACTTCTTGCTTCGCTTCTTCTTATGAAATGCAATTCCAAACCGATGCGCTTCGGCATTGGCGAGGAGGATGGCTCGCTCGAGCGGTCGGGAAAAGGCCGGGCCTTTCTTGAGTCCAAGGCCCGGCCTTGAGGAGACCGCACTAAAGCCAAGTATACGCTCCGGCTTGTGGCGATCATTTTTTACGAGTGCAACGACGGGAATTTTTAGCTGATATCGTTTCAATACTCGCCCAGCCACATTTTTCTGCGCCGCGCTGCCATCCACGACGACGAGATCGGGCATTCCCCATTCACTGTGGCGGAATCTGCGGGAGAGCATTTCTTCGAGCGCGCCGACGTCATTGGAATTTTTCTGCGTGCGAATGATAAATTTGCGATATTCATTTGTATCAGCGATGCCATTTGATACGACAGTCATCACGCCCACCATATTCTGTCCGCTCATGTGCGCGATGTCATATGCCTCGATACGGAATTTACGGATCCTTCCCTCTTCAAGATTCTCTTCCTTGATGAGCGATACATCACGAATGTGTTCAAGTGCGAAAATCGTTTTCTTGATCTCATTCGCAACCTCGAACTCGCGACGTCTCGCATGTGCGAGCATTTCTTTTTTTAAGCTCGACAGAATTCGCGCCTTCTTGCCTTCGAAAAATAGTTTCAAATTTTTGATATTATTTTTGTATTGCCCCAACCCTTCCGTCATACCAGACTTGATCCGGTATCCACGTTCAATTGATTCAGACTTGGATTCCGGCTCGGAGGCCGGAATGACGGGTGCCAATCCCAACTGCCGATAGAACTGATAATTTTGTTTCTTTGAAGAACTGGCATCAATGAACGGAAATATTCTTCTAATAATTCTCAGCGCTTCTTTGAGCGCGCCGCCATTAGTAAACGGCCCGTACACCGCACTGAACTTCTCTTGTTTCGTTTTTCCCAATCTACGCCATGGCGTAGATTGGCTCGCTTCTGTAAAAATATTTTTTCCTCGCTCGACAATGACACGAGGTAAGGTCTCGTTGGTGATACAGACATAATTCCAACTCTTATCATCTTTCTCCTTCGTATTGTAGTAGGGCTTATATTTCTTGATCAAATTCGCTTCGAGAATCAACGCTTCGAGTACAGAGTCAGTCTCCTGCCATTTGATGCTCCCCGATTTAAAAACCATATCGAGGATGTGTGGTCCGCGCGTTTCGATGAGGTCTTTGCCGAAATAACTCTTCACGCGATCTTTGAGCGATGTCGCCTTGCCGATATACAGTATTTTATCCCCTCCTGCCCGAGGAGGGGTGCCTGCAAGGCGGGGTGGTGGGAGCTTTCCCAGGAAAAAATAGACGCCCGGCGCATCAGGAAGCTTGAATTTTTTGAGGTCCGCCGATTTCATACTGACACGATAGCACGCTCTTGCATTTCTTAAAAATATATGTACTATATACATATTACCAGCGGATTTTGGGAATAACCCTCGCCAAGCAGAATACTGCACTGCGATACCCCGAAAACCTATCCGCCAGAGCTTATAGCTCTAGAGCGGTTTTTTAATTACCAAAATTATGAAAAAGAAAGATACACCAGTTATACCAGCAGTCGTGGAGGAAATGACTCCGCTTCGTGCACTCCTCGATACCAGCGCTACACCGCTCGCGGTTGAAATGCTCGTCGAAGGACCAGTCATCGCGATTGAGAAATCTGCGATCTACATCGACCTCAAGCCATTTGGCACAGGTATTATTTATGGACGCGAGTTCATGAATGCCCGCGATCTCATCAAGAAGATCAACATTGGCGACACCGTGAAGGCAAAAATCGTCGATCGTGAAAACGACGAAGGCTATGTCGAACTCTCGCTCAAGGAAGCGAAGCAGGCGCTCATCTGGAGCGATGCTGATGCGGCAATCCGTGAGAAGACGGTCATGGACGTGCTTGTGAAAGACGCGAACAAAGGTGGTCTCATCCTCGAATGGCAGGGCATCGACGGCTTCTTGCCGGCATCCCAGCTCAAAGCTGACCACTACCCTCGCGTCGAAGATT
>CALRCI010000043.1 GCA_943354525.1 Candidatus Nomurabacteria bacterium
ATAGGTTTGAGGCGGAGCTGTCATTTTTCTGGCAGCTCTGATTTTATATAGAGGAAGCAATGTGGAAAAGGGGTGAGACCCCCTTCCGAAGAATTTGGAAGGGGGTCTCACCCCTTTTCCACTGAGTTGTTTTTTTATTCCGGAATGTTATGATTCAAGTACAATTCAATATCGTATCCAGAGTGCGGGGAGGGAATTGGCCCAATGATCCGCCGGCAACCATTCAGCGATGAAACGGTGCCCATTCCAACCCGAGTCTGGGAAAGATAATCGTCACATCTTCCGCATTCGCGGATTTTTTTATTTTTTAATGCAAAACCACACATGATAAAAACAGCTGAATTCGTCACACCCAATCATCCCGACAAGATCTGCGATCGCATTGCTGATGCGATTTACGATGCGTATCGATCCAGCGACCCCGCGAGCCGGAGCGCGATTGAAGTTATGGGCGGCCACGGACTCATCGTCGTAAACGGCGAAGTTACGAGCACGACAGAAGTGAATGTCGAACACGTGGTGAAAAATATTGTGGGAGAAAATTACAAGGTCGTCGTCAATCTCACCAGGCAGAGTCCTGAAATCTCTCGCGGCGTTGACGGGGGTGGTGCGGGAGACCAAGGCATCATGAAGGGGTATGCGACTGGTACGACCGAGAGCATGATGCCGCGCGAATATGAATTGGCGCGCATGCTCGCCATGAAGATCTATGAAGTCTATCCGTACGACGGCAAGACGCAAGTCACGCTCGACGGCGAAAAAGTTATCGCAGTTGTTGCTTCCTTCCAAAACGCTCCGCACGATGATCTGCTTGCATTCGTACGAAAGTACATTACGGCCGATACCTATCACATCAATCCGGCCGGCGACTGGCATCAGGGCGGCTTCGATGCTGATACCGGACTTTCCGGCAGAAAAATAATTATTGATAACTACGGCCCACAGATTCCGGTCGGCGGCGGTTCGTTCTCCGGCAAAGATTATACGAAAGTCGATCGTTCCGGCGCATATATGGCGCGCAAGATTGCGTGCGATTACGTTCGCAAAGGCGCGCACGAAGTTTTCGTCTCGCTCGCATATGCGATCGGTGTGGCCGAGCCAGTCATGGCAGTTGCATTAGTTGATGGCAAGGAAGAAACGATTACGAGCTACGATCTGACGCCTGGCGGCATTCACACAACGCTCGGTTTAGAAAAAATAAAATATGCCGATACTGCAGCGTGGGGTCATTTCGGCAGAAAGTTTCCGTGGGATTAGATTTCATGCCGCAAAATAAAAAAGAGTTTTTCTTCCGAAGCCGCTCGCAGGCGGGTAGCCGAGACCGAGCAAAAATTCACCAGAATTTTATGCGTGCGAGGAAGAAAAACTCTTTTTTATTTTGTGGCAGACGTGCTAAAATGTGAGCCTTAGCAACTAATTTATAAAAATTTATGTCTACGCTCTATCTCATCGGCAGAATCATTCTCGGTGCATTCTTTATTTACAATGCATACGGCCATTTCTCGAACATCAAAGGCATGGGCGGGTATGCGGCCTCCAAAGGCATTCCAATGCCGGAGTTCTCAGTCATCTTCACTGGGCTCATGCTCCTTCTCGGCGGACTCGGAATTCTGCTTGGTGTGCATACCACTATCGCGATTGCGATTCTCGTTATTTTCCTCCTCGGTACGACATTCATGATGCACAATTTCTGGAAAGAAACTGACGGCATGATGAAAATGACGCAGAGAATTCAGTTCACGAAAAATTTGGCCATCGTGGCTGCGCTCCTCATGTTGCTTGCACTTCCGATACCGTGGCTGTTTGCCGCATTCTAATTTTTAATGACGTGAAAATTCGCCAAGGCTACGCCTTGGCGGATTTTGTAAATACGGTATAGTAGGAAACATGACAGAGGACTATACAATTATCTTATTCTACAAATACGTGCCGATCGAAGATCCCAAAACGGAAATGATTCGTCAGAAGGGCGTCTGTGACGTACTCGGACTCAAAGGCCGCATGATCGTAGCCGAAGAGGGAATCAACGCCACGCTCGAAGGTACAACGGCGAATGTTGAGAAGTACATGGAGTGGATGAAAACTGACAAACGATTCCGCAAAATTCATTGGAAGAAAAGCCATGGGCAGGGCGATGCATTCCCGCGTCTCTCTGTGAAAGTTCGTTCGGAAATCGTCTCGCTCAATCTCCACGAGCAAGATATCAATCCCAATGCGATTACCGGTATCCATCTTCCACCGGCTGAACTTGCGAAGTGGTATGCCGAAGGCAAGGAATTTTATATTGTCGACATGCGCAATGACTACGAGCTCAAAGTCGGTAAATTCGAAGGCACAGTTTTCCCCGGACTCGAAAATTTCCGCGATCTCAAATCCAAATTGCCGGCAATCGAGCATTTGAAAGATAAGACTGTGCTGACGGTGTGTACTGGCGGCGTGCGCTGCGAAAAAGCGTCGGGGCTTCTCAAACGTGAAGGATTTGAAAATGTCTATCAGCTTGATGGTGGAATCGTCAGTTATATGGAGAAATTTCCTGGACAACATTTCAGAGGGAGTCTCTATGTATTCGATAATCGTCTGACAATGCATTTCAATGATCCGGCAAAACACGAGATTATCGGTGTTTGTGAACGCTGCGGCGACAAGTCAGAACGCTATGTAAACTGCGCGAACCTCGCCTGCCACCGGCATTTCATCGTCTGCGATGCTTGCCTTCTCGCCACTGGTGATGCATATTGCACAACTGACTGCGAAAACACTGGCGTGAAAAAATCTGCCTTGGTACAATAGAAATTATTTTTTAATTTTTTATTGTTATGACCAATCCATTCGAGAATGCGCTCGCACAGCTTGCGCGCGCCAACACCGTTTCTCCCGTTAATCCAACACTGCTCACGTTGCTCCAAGCACCAAATCGCGAAATCAGAATTTCCATTCCAGTCTCGATGGACGACGGCTCGGTTCGTGTCTTCGAAGGTTATCGCGTTGAGTACAACAATGCCCGCGGCCCATACAAAGGCGGCATCCGCTACCACCAGGATACTGATATATATGAAGTGAAGGCGCTCGCGCTCTGGATGGCGCTCAAATGCGCAGTCGCGAACATTCCGATGGGCGGCGGCAAAGGCGGCGTGACGGTAGATCCGAAAAAACTTTCGAAAAAAGAATTGGAAAATCTCTCGCGCGGCTGGATTCGTGAACTCGCCGACGTGCTCGGTCCGACCAAGGACGTTCCGGCGCCGGATGTGAACACGACGTCAGAAATAATGGACTGGATGAATGACGAATACGGCAAAATCACTGGCGATACGACTGGTGCATTCATCACCGGCAAGTCGCTCGACAAAGGCGGATCCGAAGGACGCGGTACGGCGACAGCACAGGGAGGATTTTATGTCTTCGAAGCGCTCCGCTCACGGTTTGGACTTCCTGACAAATGTACAGTTGTCGTCCAAGGCTTCGGCAATGCCGGACTCAATGCGTGCGAACTCTGGACCAAAGCTGGGCATATGATTGTCGGTACATCTGATTCACAAGGCGCGATCGTGAAAGCTGACGGCATTGATGTCGATGCACTCAAAGCATACAAGAAAGAAAAGGGAACTGTCATTGGATTCCCCGGTTCGACGACTGTTACTAATGCACAACTTCTCGAAACTGCATGTGATGTCCTGATTCCTGCCGCACTCGAAAATCAGATTACGAAAGAGAATGCAGCGAATATCAAAGCCAAAGTCGTTCTCGAACTTGCGAACGGTCCAACAACTCCTGAAGCAGATGACATTCTCTTTGGCCGAAATATTCCCGTCGTGCCCGACATTCTCGCCAACTCCGGCGGCGTGACGGTTTCAACGTACGAATGGGAGCAGAATATGAAGAACGAACACTGGACGGAAGCTCAGGTCTTCGAGAAATTAAAGGCGGCGATGAATGCCGAAGCGAACGGTATTGCCGACAAGGCTGCCACGCTCAAAACAGACCTCCGCCGTGCAGCATTCCTGATCGCGCTTGGCCGCATCGGAGAGGCGATGAAACTGAAATAACAGAAAGTAGTAAATAGAGCACAAGTGCAGATGCGCGACGCGCATCTGCACTTCTGTTTCAGAGTAAAACTTTGTATACTGTTTCTAGTCACTAGAACCTAGCTACTAGAACCTCATCAATGGCTCTCAACAAACCCAACAAAATCCAAATCATCAAATACGCTCCACCACCACCGGATCTGCCGGTGTGGGGACAGGATGATCCGAAGGACGTTTCGTACGTCGGTCGTACGAACTATGTCGCATCGCTCGAAGAGAAGAAATTTATCTTCGGTATCAAGCGCGTCGACCGTCGTCGTCATCTCTACATCATCGGTAAATCCGGTGTCGGCAAGTCGAAGATTCAGGAACTTATGGTCCGCCAAGACATTGCGTACGGCTATGGCGTGTGCGTCATCGATCCGCACGGCGAATTCATCGATGACATTCTCGACTTCATTCCTGAAAATCGCATTGACGACGTCTGCATCATCGATCCGGGCGATGTCGAATATCCGTCATCGTTCAACCCGCTGACCAACGTCGATCCGACGTTCAAACATCAACTCACCCAGGGTCTCATCGA
>CALRCI010000044.1 GCA_943354525.1 Candidatus Nomurabacteria bacterium
GTTATTTTGTTTGGGCGGCGGCCTGAACTCGGCGTGAGAATTTGGCCTTTTTATCCGCTCGGCCGCTACTTCCCTGCTGTTTCGAGATCTGCCTTGGCCTTCTTGATGGCGAGGAGCTGTGAGGGATCGGAAGTCACGATCTGTTCTTCAGTATATGAGGCGATGACTTTGATGGCGACGTGTTTCAGTCCGGCGAAGAAAATACCTTCACCGACGCCGGATTCAAGGAGAAGATATTTTTCCTCGTCAGTAAGATTGAATGTCTTTTGCACGACGTCGATCGTTGATGGCGATTGTTTGAGCAGGAGTTGCAGCGATGAGTTCGTGACGATGGCGACGCCGTACTGGTTTTTCATGAAGTCGTCGACGTTCTGCGTAATGGTGGCTAGACCGAGATAATATTTACGTCCGCGTTTCGCAATTGAGTACAGGAAACTCGCCGTGTCTTCGGATTTCATCATGACCCACGCCTCGTCGACGACGAGCAAGCGCTTCTTCAGGACTTTGCGTACGGCGTTCCAAATATAGTGCGTGACAATGTACATGGCAATCGGTTTGAGATCGTCTTCCATATCGCGGATCGAGAAGACGACCATCTTGCGATTGATGTCGATGTTCGACGGCTGGTTGATGAATGTCGCCCATGAACCTTTCGTGTATTTCGAAAGTCGCTGGAGAATCGATTCACTGCCGGACATGCCGGCGAGGACCATTTCGAAGTCGGAGAGGAGCGGTGGTTCGATGTTCGTGAAATCAGAATCAGCAGTGATGTCTTTTACGGCGTATGTTTCCGTGATTGCGCGGTCGACGATGGCATCTTCTTCCGGCGTCAGTCCGCCAAGCATGATGCGGAAAAGTCCGACGAGTGCGATGGTGTTGCTACGAAGCACGTCAGTAGCCGTCTCATCTTCACGTGGAATCGGCAAGTCAAATGGATTGATGTGGTGTTCGGACGAAAGCGAGATATTGAAATAGCGTCCACCGACGGCTTCGGCCAGGTATTCGTACTCGCGTTCCGGGTCGATGACGATGACTTCAGTATCGAACATGAGTGTACGGAGGATTTCGAGTTTGGTCGCAAAGGATTTACCGGAGCCGGAAGTGGCGATGATGACAGAGTTGTAGTTTTCAAGGGAGAAACGATCGAAAATGACGAGGGAGGAATTGTGGCGGTTTACGCCATAGAGAATGCCTTTGTCAGAGGTCAGGTCGAAAGAAACGAATGGAAAGAGCGATGAAAGCGGAGCGGAATTGAGCTTCTGATTGACGGAGAGCAGATCAGTGCCAAGTGGCGCAACGCTTTTGAATGCTTCTTCCTGTTGGAAGAGCGCCGGTTTCAGATAGACGAGTTTCGCCTCGAGAATCGATTTGATCTCATTCTCAGCTTTGAAGAGCTCGGTGTCGTTGTCGGCGTAGATCGTGATGTAGAGACCGACGTCGAACATTTTTTCCTGTGCAGTTTGGAGATTGTCGCGGAGCTGCTCGAGGTCATTGAAGGCCGTATCGAGCATCGGATCACGCACGAGGCCTTTGGCATCGCGCGCCTGAATCTGGCTCTGCACTTCGGCGACTTTTTTCTGAAAGTCGCGGAGAATTTTCGATGTCTCGATCGGGTGGATGAAAATGGAGACGTCGAAGATCTTATCGAGGTTGATGATCGGCGAGAACCAGTTGTCGGTCAGGAAGCGCGGATACGAGATAACGAAGAATGTACGTGCGATTTTGTCGCCGAGTGAAATTGTTTTCGATTCCACCTTCAGTGCTGATGGTGCGATGACGTCCTGCAGTTCGAGCGTTGCCGCTTCGTAAATTTCCGCCGGCAAAACTGGCATGATGCCATGCTCGACGTTTGAAACCGTTGTTTTCTTTTTTCCAAACCCAAAGAGTCCCATATTATTTATCGTCTAATTTAATATTGCCGGATGTTTCGCCCGGATTGAAAATCTTATAATAAAGTTCCACCGCTTCTTCTGTGCCGAGCTTGACGGTGCGGACGCCAACGCGGGCAAGCCCTTGTTCGATAACAGCCATGCGCTGTTCGAGTTGGGTGCGCTGTTCTTCGAATTCGATGAGCTTATCCTTGCCGGCATTTCCCGTCGAGGAGCTTCCAAAAAATTTCTTCGTCAGCGAACCTTGTTCGGAGAGCGGAGCGTTTGCATACGGCACGACAATGACGAATGTCTTCGTCATAATTGAAATTTGCTCGGTAAAACTGCGGATGAAATCGATGTATTCCTTCGTCTGGATTTTCAGAAGCGGCTCGAGCTGCTCTTTCATGCGCTCTTCGAGCGTGAGGAGGTAGGGGCGGATGTCGAGACGACGGGATTGGATTGAGATCTGGATGGAGAAATCGACGGAATTGAGGAACGTTTGGAAATTGGCGAGCACGGCGCGCTGTTCGTCAGCGGATTTGAGCGAGAGGTTGATGGATGAGGCGATCATAAGCGCGCGAAGTGAGCCGTCCTTGAGGACGACGACTCCGTCGCGTATTTCTTTGATCGGAACGAAATCTTGCGTGGCGCGGGAGGAAGTTGCCATGGCTTTAGTATAGCGCAGAAGTTAAGAATAACAGTGTGAATAGATAGAAAAAGAAGGAAGTATTTGGTTTTTCCCTGCGGCACGCATAAAATTCTGGTGAATTTTTTCTATGGCTCGGCTACCCGCCTGCGCGAGACCTCCGGGAAAAACCAAATACTTCCTTCTTTTTCTATGGCTTTATTTCTTCTTAACGTCCAATACATCCAGACTCCACGACATATCCTTGAGTTTGCTTTCTGAGAGCTTCGGTATGATGACGGGCAATCCGCCAGCTGGCGGATTCGCATCTGATGCCGCTTGTTTATTCGTATTCGGAGCTTTCTTCCAGAGATAGAGCTTCGGCGCGAGCGAGAAATGAAACCATGATTCGAGGACCTGGATGAATGGGCGGTTGTTGACACGATAAAAAACCAACGCCGCCGAGAGGGCTGCCCACGGAATGATGAGGAATATGGCGATATACAACGGGAGAAGCTTGTAGAAGAGAAACACTCCGCCCACTCCCCCGAGGAGATAGAGAAATTGTCGGAACGTGAACGGTCCGAAAATCTTGTCTTCTATATCGATGAATTGGGGTACCTGGAATTCCATAGATAATTAAATCGCTTCGCGGTACGGGTCTTTACCTCCCCCGAGATTAGTATCAGTCGCTTTCTTGTCAGCTACTGTCGTCGATGAAAGTTTCTGTTCAAAGGGATTTGCTGTTGCGGCAGGTGTTGCCGGCCGTGGAGCATTGACTGGTGTTTGGAATGAAGCACCATCCATAATTTCTATGCCGGCTTTTGACATGACGTTCTGGTCGTTTGTTTCGAGCTTCGTCGCAGCAGGGGCGCTTGGCGTTGCCGCCGCCGGAGTATCTGCAGATTCTCCATGAACTTTCATCAATGACTGATGAATCGGCATGAAGACTACCTCACTCAATTCTTTGATCATTGCAGGGACGATATCTTTGTTGTTCGGCAATGCATCGCGAAGCTTGTTTTCAAAATCAGCCGGCTTGGTCATGCCGAGAAGGACCATCGTTGTCTCCAATTCCACTTGGCCGAGGTCGCCGTAGGTAATCTTGTATTTTTTCGCGAGATTGTACAGTTTCTCCTGATAGCCGCTCGACGTGATGACGTCCTGAATGTCTTTTGGCAAGAGATCGAAGTGATTGCGAATATCATTCTCAACCTCTGTCAGTATTTCTTCCCCGTTTTGATTTGTAGTATTTGTATCCATATTTTTAATCAATTAGTTGCTAATGATAGTTCTAATGTCCGCCATGTCCTCCTCCGCCGTGATCATCTTTCTTCGCTCCCCCGCCGCCCGACGGCGCGTGGGCGCCAAGCGATTTGATCAGTCCGGCTAGTCCTCCGCCCGACGGCGCATGGTATCCGCTGGTGTATTTGGTCTCATGATAATGCTTGTTCTCGATGTTTGCGGCTACATCTATCTTGTATCGGTCGCCAGAGAGGTCAGTCTTGGTCTTGAATATACCTTCATGTGCTTTATCAATACCGCGTCCAACAGATTTGAGCCCCTGATTAATCTTATCAAGTACTCCGCCGTTCGTCAGTCCATTTATCGCACCGACAATCATTCCCGCTGGACCCCCTGCGCCGTATGATGGCACAAGTCCACCAACAAGCCCGCCGTTAAATGCTTGTCTCAGAATATTACCTATATTGTCACGACCGAAGTTCATACGCAATGCGCGAGCATTCAGGGCTGCATCTGATTGGCTCATAAATGCGGCATATTTCTTATAGGTATCGTTTTTCGCGTTCGCTTTCGTCTTCTCAAGAGTCTCAATGTCTTTGTTTTTATCTGTGACATCCTTTTCAGCAGCACGCAAATCAGTAATTGCATCATCAAGAGCTTTACTGTATGAAGTTGGTAATGGTGGAGCCTTGCCTGTTTTTGGATCTACAGGGTTGGCATCTTTGAATTTCTTAATAGCTCGTTCAGCGTCTTCTTTGTCTTGCTGTTTTGTTTTTTGTACAGCAGT
>CALRCI010000045.1 GCA_943354525.1 Candidatus Nomurabacteria bacterium
CCGATTCTATTTTTCAGCTACAGCTCCAATTCCCACAGCGTGCCATCGCGCTTATTTTGGAAGAAGAGATATTTCTCAGAAGGATCAAGCTGGAGATTGACGGCATCGATTGCGACTCCTTTGTCGTCTAGAGGATTCTCGAGAAGCGTGTTGTCCGTAGAGAGCAATGTATTGATCTTCCAAATCGAATCAGTCATCTGCATCTCGCCGCGATACCATGCATCGGGGTATATCGCATTCGGCAGATAGTCGCTGGCGCCGCAGTAGAGATTGGCACCGCTCTTATTGAAGACACATTTAGATGCCGTCGTATGCAGTCCCGTGGCACTTCCCTCTTTCTGCGCAGTACTATAAAGCATGAGACGCAGATCATTCGGCACGCTCTGGCTGTATGCGAGAATCGAGCTGTCGGATGAGAGCAGTGATGTCAATCCGGAAATGCCGCCGAAAATCTTCTTAAATGAGCCGGTCGTCGCATCGAGTGAATAGGTGAATCCAGGCATGAGGCCAGTTGCGCGCGGCGTGAGTGTGATCGTCGTTGCCGTTGACCAGTCGCTCTTCCATTCAGTGAACGACGAGGTGAATATCTGTTTGCGCAGTTTCGTGGCGAAGTCCATCGTTTCTCCGACCGTCTGGTTGTTTTCTATCGTCATGAAGAAGAACTTCTTGCCGTCAGGCGAAACCGAGTAGTCCGTGATGCCTTCAGGAAGAAAAGTGCCGAGAAATGGATTCAAGTCAGCACCATCGGGCACTTCTGCCGGTACTGTTCCGAGAAAACTTTCAATAGTCTGATTGTCATCTTTGATATAGCGCAGAATCACTTGTCCGCCGTCCATGGCGAATACGGCATCATGGAGGCGTGGAATTGTCGTATTAGAGAGGCGTTTCGGCGTGCGCGTGTCGGCATAGGCGTCGAAAATATTGCCGGATGCCTGATCGATATAACGGATCGCAGTTGCAAATTCCTGGTTCGGCAGGAGTACCGGCGCGACAACGGTTTTTGTTTTCTTGGCAGATTTTGCCGCAGTTGTTTTCGCTGGAGCAGCCGGTGCTGGTGGAGGTACCTCCACGGTAGCTGCCGGCGAGGCAACGACACCACCGATTTTCTCGCGAATCTTCGTGACGACCGTGTAGCCGACAACTGGGCCAGGAGTAATCTGATGAAGCTTCGATGGTGCGCCGTTGTCCGTCGTGTTGACGGGAACACTTGAAGTCGGAGCTGGTGTATCAGTCGTATTTGCTGGCGGAGTCGTTGTCGTACCGCCAAACGGGAAGAAATTCTTGCTACTACTGCTCGTCGTACCTGCCCCCGAACTCGCTCCACGATTTTTGAAATAGTTATAGCCGAAGAAACCGACGACGCCGATGATGAGCACTATGGTAATGATGGTGAAGATTCGTCGAGACATTTATTTTACTCTAAAGATTTCAGTGTATGGTTTATTTTTTTTCGGATACCAATCAAGACTGAAGGTGCCAAGTGATTGCCCGACTACGTTTGCCGGTCCGTGTGAATCTGCGAGCGTTCCCGCGCCGCGGTACATCACGACATGCTCTGTCCCGATGCCGAGGATATCTCCTGGAACCAAAGGTTTGCCGTTCACTGTAGTCCAGTCATCAGAATGGCTCGTTATTTTCTCGCCTTTATGCTGATATAGCGCAGAGCCGGAATCGATTCCACCCGCTACTAGAGGAAGCCCTGCACAGGTGAGCACTTTGTCGACGAAGCCTGAACAGTCATATTCGATTGTACCGTTCGGTCCAGCCACTCCTTTTGCCCCGTACACATAGGTCATATGATTTGTAAAACTATCAACAATACGCGCGATACTAGCCGTTCCCCCAGATCCAGGACAAGAAACTCCTGCAGGGAGTTGCGCAGCGGTGTTCAGCCCGCCTTTTGAAAATCCCACACCGATTGCTTGCGTAATATCTCCGGGTGGTACGAACGGTCCGGCGCTGATTTTAACACAGGGCTTGTCGGATGGCGTACCATCAGCATTCGCAACAAAACCATTGACGCAGGTTTTCTGCACGTTGATCTTCAGTGACAGGAGATCCGGATTGATCGTATTTAAGAGCAGCCATGAGCCGAGCGCGAGCACAAGTCCGCCAATGGCATTGGTGATAGTTTCCTTGCCGTATTCTTTGCCGCCGATAGCATCAGTCGTGAGATATTGGACACCTCCCACGATAATCATCACTACGGAGAGGACGGTGATGATGCCGAGAATGACTTTGAAAATAATGCTCAGATAACTGGCAAGGCCGGTCGTCGGAGCGACTTCAGTGAATCCACCCGGCAGCGGCTCGAGTAGGCAGTAGGTGCCATCGATAGTGCCGCTGTCAGTACAATTTTTATTATTCGGGTCGGTAATGCTCATAGATGTCGGGAATGGATCAATCGTCAGTGCGCCGCTGCCGCTACCGGTTGAGGTGTCCTTGACCGTCTTCCATGTGGCGATTTGCTGTGAGCGCAGGGTTGTCTGCGTGCCGCCGATAGTGATTTTCAGCCGAGCATAGTATGTCGTGTCCGGCTCGAGATTGGAGAGTGTCGACGAAACTGTGCCGGCATCATCGATGGCCGCAATAGATTCATATGAGGGATTTGCAAAATATGGCGAAGCAGAATATTCAATGCTCGCAACATGCGGCATGATGCCGAAAATATCGGGAGGAATCGCACCAGTGATTGAAGTGCTGATATTTATAGCATTTGTCGGCGTCGTCGGAATGATATTGGTCGGAGGATTGAGTGTAAATGTCGGTGTCGTGACGATCTTCGACGTCTGTGTGTCGGCGAGATCGATAACGGTGAAGATACCATTCTGATTCTCGAGCACGAGCACTTGCGAGCCGTTCGAATTCGCCGCCGCAGTCGTCGAGGCAGTTACGAATCGGTATACCGGAGAATATTTCTGCACCGAGCTTCCGCGAAAGGCGAGCAGTTTCACATAATAGGTGGTGTTGGGCGCCAAGCCGTAGATCGTCGCGTTGACGTTGCCGGTGTTATCGACTGGCTGGGGTGAATCCATCGCGCCTGCAAATGTCGGAGAGGTGCTGTAGATGACATCTTGCTTGCGGCCAGCATGGATCGCCTGTTCGGCATCATTAGTAATTTTTGCCGTGAATGAAGCTGAGAAATCAGTGACACTCACTGGCATGAGTATGGCAACTGCAACGGGATTTACAGCTGCGCGCGCATGGCCGGCGATGAGCGCCAGAATACCGAAAATCGAAATGAATAGTGATGCAAGAATTTTCTTTCTCATATTAGTGCAATGTCAGATTAAGCGTCTTGGTAATTTTTTGGAATAATGTCCCAGATTTTTCTACCGTGAGTCCGACACGCGCGAGTCCTGCACCTGTACCGCCTTTGAGCGAGAGCATGGAGGGTGTCGACGGCGTCGTGATCGGCTTGTCATTGATAGTCCATGCATAGGAGAGACCGGCGCTACTGCCTCCTGTCGAGAAGAAATATGGCGCTGCAAAAAATGTCGTCTCGACGGCGCCCAGCGTGAAGCCGTTTTCGGGAATACTGGCAGAGAGATCTAAATTGCGGATCGGACTGCGGGTGTAGAAGACTATTTTCGGGCTTATGGGAGAGATCGTGACGTTCGCACTGCCGGTTTGCGCGCTGTCTCGGGTCTTAGCGACGACGCCAATGATTTCATTCGTATGGAGGTAGCTGTTCTTATATGTATAGGAATCTTTGCCATAACCGGAAGCGTCCGGTACGGCATCAGTATTGTAGTGCCAATTATAAATCACCTGCCCTCTCGGAGTCTCTGCTCCGACGCCATTTCCGACATGTGGAACGGCGACGACGCGGATCGTCGCTTCAGATGCGGGTAAGCTGCGGCCTTCATAAAACGGCGGGACGTAGGAGTCGGGAGCTTGGACTAAGAGATCAACGTCGGCAGGAGAGATCATGACGCGCTTCTTGATCTGATCAAGCGATGTCGTAAGCACGATGATGTCGACGATGGCGGCTTTGCCGATATCGGGCGCCGTCATTGAGTAGGTCTTCTTGCCGATGCCGGAGAGCACGGTCCGCCCGTTGATTGCCCATGAGATCGTGGCGCTGTCGAGATCGGTCGCATACGAGGACAATGTCATCGCTACATCGGCATTTGGCGCGGGAACTTCTGGTGCGAGAATGACATCGATATCCCCTGCTGAAAGAGATGCGCGGGTTGTCACCGGCAAAATAACTGCGCACATGCCAGTGATGATGAGACTACAAGCGAGAAATCGGAGCTGTATCATTAGCCGAATTATATCATGAAAGCTTGGGAACGAATGTGGAATAGGAATGCCGAGCGAATAAAAAGGC
>CALRCI010000046.1 GCA_943354525.1 Candidatus Nomurabacteria bacterium
ATGTCTTCAGCATGTTTGGATTCTCAAATGAAATGAGATGCACGAGCTCTTTTGTACGCTTCACATGTTTGAGGAATTTCGTACCGAGACCTTTGCCTTCTGACGCGCCTTCAATCAGTCCCGGAATATCGGCGATAATGTAGCCATAAAAATCTCCGAGATTCGGATCGAGCGTCGTGAATGCATAGTTGCCGATCTTTGCGCGGGCATTTGTGAGCGCGTTGAGAAGCGATGATTTGCCGGCATTCGGGAGACCGATGAGACCAACGTCGGCAAAGAGTTCGAGTTCAATCTTGAAATCGGCATCTTCACCGGGCTTGCCTTTCTTCGCACGAGTCGGAGTAGTGTTGATAGAACTCTTGTAGTGCTCGTTGCCGAACCCGCCAGCACCGCCTTTGAGAATTTTCACCCGCTCGCCTTCTTTCTCGAGCATGTAGGTGTCTTTGGTGGTGAGATTGGTCACGCGTGAGCCCACTGGGAGTTTAATCGTTAGCGCATCGCCATCGGCGCCATGTTTGGATCCTCCCATGCCATCTTCTCCGCGACCAGCAGAAAATTCTTTCTGATGACGATATTTCGAAAGCACGTGCACATCACGAATCGCTTCGATCCAGACGGCACCGCCGACGCCGCCATCTCCGCCGTTCGGTCCGCCTTTGGCAATAAATTTTTCTTGGCGCCAGCGAACAACGCCGTCTCCGCCGCGTCCCGCCTTCGCATGAATTTTGAGTTCGTCGATGAATGCCATAAAAATAGGTTCTAGTAGCTAGTGATTAGGTTCTAGTAATGTGAGTGCTTTTTCGACAAGCGCCAGGGCGGCTTCCTTCGTTTTCGTTTTACAGACAAATCGTCCATTGTGGCAGAAGGTTGCACCGGCGACTCCAGTGACTTTTTCGAGCTCAGAATCTTTTAACCCTGCCCATGATTCTGGGAATTGCGCTTTCTTCTCGAATGTATCGAGAGAAACTGCCACGGCTTCGATACTCCATCCATTTGAACCCCGATTAATGTAGAATTTCGTGCCTTCAAGCGGTCCGAGCGTGCTTTGCGAGAGCGGCCGGCCGTAATCTCTGTCGAGTATAAGAAGATCTTTCTGCGCTGATGTATCGTATGTCCGTTTGATCTCACGAGCTCCGGCAATATCATCAGCCATAACTTTCAGAATTCGAACGAGATAGTCACGAGCCGCTGCCGCAGCGGTGAGAAATGCACGGGTCATGTCTTCTCTAGAGTTTGGTTCGGCCCAAGTCGGTGTGAGAATCATCCAGACATCGCTGAAATTACGCACAGCTGTGGTCGGTGGAATGAATGTCTCAGTCGCCACACCGTTGTCATGGGCATCAATGTACTGGATTATTTCTCGATCGACTTTCTCAAACAGTTCTCTGTCACCACGGCACAATTCCATGCCGAATGCCTGCCACACCAGTCCGCACGCTGCGAACGGCATGCCATTGGCACGTGCGCCGGCACCGCCCTTCTGATGATGGTCGAAACGTAATTGTGAAGGATCGTGGAGACCGCCGGTATCGAACACGACACGAGCTTGGGCAAGTAGTGCCGCATCGCGCGAACGGACAATCCGCACAGGAATGCCGACACGCTGGAAATATTCGCTCACGATTGCCGCAGCAAATACATCGTCGCCGTGAAAAGCGCCGTCATGCGTCACGATTAATTTTTTGCGATTAAATATTCCCATGTTCTTCGTGTGATTTTTCTTCGATCGCCTCGATGATGACGTTCACTAATTTCTGGAGCATGATGAACCCGATCACGAGCAAGAGGATGATGATCGTCGCCTTGCGAATATCATGTGAGATGCCGAATGCAGTGAAACTGAAGAAGTAGCCGAGACAGAACAGGAGCGGCACCCAGAGAATATTCGCCAGCATTTCGGCGCGGATATAGAGATTGAAATTTGCCTTGATATAGCCGGCGAAAATTATTGAGAAATGGTTGACGCCATAGATAAACTTGGAACCAAAAATAGACCAGAATGGCTTCTCGCGGAATTTCGGCAGGAACGAGAGGACTTTGTGCTTGATAAATTTCAAGATCCGGCTCGAAGGATACTTCTTCGCCAAGACCATTCCGATATAGTAGCCGACGAATGATTTCATGGCGGCGGCGAGAAATGCGATGATCAGGATATCCACGACGGGCAGCACATGCAGATGTGCAAGCACGCCAGTGATGATCAGCACGAATTCCCCTTCGAGAAATATGCCGATGAATATGACCAAGAGCGCTACGAGGAAGTGCGCCTGTATCAGAGCAGTAAATGAATGTACGAAATTAAAAGGCATATCAGACGAGTTTTTTGACCAGATGATCGATGGCGAAAATAATTATGGAGCCGAGAATAGCGGGAATAAATCCGGCGACTGAGAAATTCGGGATGATCAGCGAGAGGAAATAGAAGAGCGCAGCATTGATGATGACGGAGAAGAGTCCGAGCGTGAGCAAATTGATCGGCAGAGTGAGTATGGCGAGAATCGGTTCGATCAGCGTGTCGAATATGAGAATCGCAGCCGCAACAATCGCCACTGCGATGAGCGTCACGAACGACACACCGGGAATGATCTGTCCGATGATGTAGAGCGCGCCGGCGATAATGATGTAACGGATAATGAATTTCATTTATTTCAAAAGTGCATCAACGGCTTCTTTGACGTCACTACCGTCAGCCTTACCCTTGAGTTCGCGCATAATCGTGCCCATGATCATGCCCTTCTTTGTCGGATCAGCGCCGAGGTTGGACATTTTCGACTGCACGAATGCAGTGACTTCTTCTTTGGACATCAATGTCGGGAGAAATGTCTTGAGTATCTCCAGCTGGGCAGTTTCTTCGGCAACGAGTTCGGGACGATTCGCTTTCTCATACTGTTCGATCGAATCTTTGCGCTGTTTGGAGAGACGGGTGATGACGGCGAGCGCCTCTTCATCTGAGAGCACGTCCTGCGGCTTCTTGCCTTTGGCAACTAATTCGTTGGTAAATGCCGCTGACATGCCGCGGAGAACGTCCAGACGAACGGTGTCTTTGGCAAGCATAGCGTCTTTGATTTGTGATTTAATAGTGTCTTGTAACATGCCGAAAGTATAGCAAATATGGTACAATTTCGCCATGAAGAAGCATATTCTCTATTTTGATACTGAGACGACTGGCAACGCCGAAAACGACTACCTCATCCAGATCGCCTACAAAGACGACGTGAAGAAACATGTCGCCTATTTCAAACCCCCAATTCCGATCCAATTCGAGGCGATGGCTGTGCACCACATCACTGAGAAAATGGTTGCCGACAAACCGGCATTCAAATTCAGTAATGAGTACGATGAACTCCACACGCTCGCACATGACGGCAAGACTGTTTTCGTCGCGCACAACGCACCATTTGACCTCAAGATGCTGACAAAGGAAGGTATCGTCCCCGAAGAATATATCTGCACGCTCCGCGTCGCCCGCCAGCTCGATACTGAAGAGAAAATTCCTTCATATCGGCTGCAATTCCTCCGCTATTTCCTCGGCATCGATAT
>CALRCI010000047.1 GCA_943354525.1 Candidatus Nomurabacteria bacterium
TCGAGTCGTTCGCGGAGGAATTTCTCGTCCATGTACTTCGTGCGACCTGCAAGGTAGAGTTCGACTTTGATGCGATGACCCTCTTTGAGCCATGCGCTCGCATTCTTGGCTTTGAGTGCGAGGTCGTGATCTCCGGTGCCGACTTTGACTTGGATTGATTTGGTCTCAGTCGTCTTTGCGCCGGCTTTTGCCTTTTTCTCTTTCTTGCTTTCGTTGTAGAGATATTTGCCGTACTCCATGATCTTCGCGATCGGGGGATTGGCATTCGGCGAGATTTCGATCAGGTCGAGTCCTTGGCTTCGAGCAGTCTCGATGGCTTTGGATGTAGCCATCACGCCGAGGTTTGCACCGTCGGCATCAATGACTCTGACTTCAGCTGCACGTATTTGGTTATTTATTCGTTCACGCAATGTGTATGTATATAACAGGCCCGCACCTGTAGGCGCTTTCGCATCTAAATCGGAGTGGCTTCTGTACGTGGGCATAATAGCCTATATACCCTGTAAAGTCAATGCGAAAATAGCGTATACTAGGGGCATGAAAAACGTCTTTTTGACCTACAAGAAGCTTGGGGAAACACCCTTGGAAACTCTACAGAAATGGAGTCTGGAGCACCCAGAACTAGCCGATTTACCCCTTACATACGCTGGCAGGCTTGATCCTATGGCTGAAGGGCTCTTGCTCGTCCTGGCTGGCGAGGAATGCAAACAAAAGGAGCGATATACGGGATTATCGAAATCCTATGACTTTGAATTCCTGCTCGGCTTTGCAACGGATACGTACGATTTACTGGGAAAGGTCACCGAGATTGGCGTGGCGAACAGAAATCTTTCTGAAGAAGTCAAAAATTATTTCGCGAAATTACTCGGCACGCACACGGAAGAATATCCGCCGTATTCGTCGAAGACAGTAAATGGCAAACAACTTTTTACGTATGCGCGTGAGGGAACTCTTGGCGATATTGAAATACCGACGCATGAAGTCACGATTTCCGACATTGAGTTAAAAAATATTCGCGAAATTTGCGGCGCAGAACTTCTGAAAAGTATTGAAGAAAAAATTTCTAAGATTTCCGGTGATTTTCGCCAGTCAGAAATTCTCGAACTCTGGCGTGAGAAAATTACTCCTGACCAAAAATATTTTCTCGTCTCGGCATCCGTCTCCGGCGAGAGCGGAATGTATGTCCGCAAAATCGTGCACGATCTCGGCATCACAATCGGAGTTCCGGCAGTGACGTATTTGATTTTACGAACGAGAGTCGGAGAGTGGACTTTGGATGATACGCAATTCTCCTGATTGACACGGTGGTTTTTTGACTGTAATGTAAGGAAAAATTGAAATCATGATTTACCTTATAGATAACCTCGCATACAGCACTGTCGACGCTGCTTTATTGAGAGATTATTTTGCATATTTTTTAGCAAGATATCCCGATGAACATGTACGGCTGAACTCCCGCTGGAATGTTCCTGAAATTATTTTTCCGAACTACCAGTATTCAGTATTGCTTTCCAGTTTTGAAAAATGGCGCTCTCATTTTCAAGAGTCGATGGAGATGAATAAGTCTGTTTTACTTGATGACAGTATTCCGATTATGTCATTCAACGATTGGTTCGATGACTGCACGCACACTCCCGGGTATAGTCCGTATCATCTCCGTCCAGAAGACTTACAAGCAGATGTGTCGTATTACTTTCATTCCCTTGGAAATGGAAGCGGAACAGGACGACTCCATTTACTGCATCTCTGTAAATACATAGATGCCACAAAGCTCACTGATGTCTTGGAGCAAATTCTATATATGCCGAATAATCAGATACCTAATTCTTATGAATATTATTCGCATGAGCATTGCATTGACGCTGCACTTGAAGTGCTGGGTAGAACTCGAAATCCTCAAGCAGATAAAATTCTGGCGGACTATCTGGCAAAAAGCAACAGCACAAAATATATATGCAAGGCATTAATAGCCCTGTATGGACATCACTCACAACAGATACTGGAATACCTGTATCAGACTCTGTGCAAACATGAATCTGATATGCCATCGAAAGATTCTTTACAAGACAGTATCTGGGGTGCATTGCAGCTTAAGATTGATTGCTCATTGCAAGTCCTCGAAGAGAATCTTCCAGTGACCGCGCTTTGCTTCAAGCGAATATCTGAACAGCGCTCTGTTCAGGCATTATGGTATCTCGAAGAATTTCTTCGTTCACCATACTTTGAGATAGAGCGTTGGGCTTTGGAAGGAATCAGGATGTGGCTGCGAAATATGGCGTATGTTCTTTTTTCCGAAAACCATCGTGCAAAAGCGCAAAGAAAAATTGTTATTGCGGCGATGAAAAAATACGGTGAAGCAAGTTTTGATTCATTTCTATATACGAAACTTGCTCAAAAACCGAATGTATATCAACGACGCAAAAAGTTACAGTAAACAGCTTTCCCAATACAATGGAAAGCTGTTTTTATTTGCCTAAGCATTTTCCACAGGTGGCAAAAAGGGAATCAATGCGCTCGCGCGTTGGCGCTTCGCCGATGAGACGGACGATGGGTTCGGTGTTTGATGGGCGGAGATGGATCCAGGATTTGTCAGGGAATGCGAGACGAAGACCGTCGTCGGTGTTTGCTTCGGCATCAGGAAATACTTCGCGGATAGCGGCGTACACTTTCGGTAAGTCGCCGGCGAATGGGAATTTATCTTTACGCATTTCATACTGCGGAATCGTGGCGACAATCTCGGTGAGTTTCTTGTCCTCGCGCGCCATGAGATCGAGAATGAGCGCCATACCGGTCAGTGAATCTCGTGCGGCATTGATGGACGGATAGATGACTCCGCCACCACCTTCGCCTCCGGCAATGGCATGCACTTCAGAAATTTTGCCCATAACGTTGGCTTCACCGACCTTGGATCGGAAACAACGCGTACCGAATTTCTCGGCAATGTCTTCGTTGATGCGCGAGGTCGAGAGATTGATGACGATGTCGCCTCCGCCAGCTGGCGGATTGGCGGATCCGAGGATGGAGAGGAATGACAATGCGAGCGTGAGTTCTTCGCAGAGAATCGTGCCGGTCTCGTCCACGATGACGAGACGGTCGGCATCGGGATCGAGTGCGAATCCGACGTTAGCTCCTACTTCACGAACTTTGTCACCGAGTGCACCGAGATTTTTCGGGAGCGGTTCCGGCTCGTGAGCGAATTTGCCAGTTTGCTCGCCGTTGATGACGGTGACTTCTGCGCCGAGTTTCCGCAGGAGTGTTGGCGTGATGACGGCACCGCTCGCATTGATGGCATCGACGACGACATGAAATTTTTTCGCGCGGATTTTCTCATTGTCTACTGAATCGAGAATTTTCGCGACGTGTCCGTCGCCGGCGCACGTTTCAACTTCAATTACCCCAAGACCTTCTTGGACTTTATCCACAGTTTGTCCAAGAAGGTCTTGGGTTCGCAAGAGTTCTGCAACTTCAGTTTCGTTTGTGAATCTGCCGCCGCGGACGATGAATTTGAGACCATTGTATTCGATTGGATTATGGCTGGCA
>CALRCI010000048.1 GCA_943354525.1 Candidatus Nomurabacteria bacterium
TTGCTCCGCCGTAATTTTTCTCGCGGACGAAGAAGAGTATCGAAGGTGTTGGAAGTATACCGACATCGATCACTCGGAAACCACGTTCGGAGAAAAATCCGCCGAGCATATCAGAAATCTCTTTGCCGCTCTCGCGTCCATCGCGTCCGATCACAATCGTCTTCTCCTCTCGTGCATCGAGGAAATGCGCGAATGCATTGCCGAAATTCTGCGCGATGTCGAGCGTGAGCGTCTCGCCCCAGATGCCTCTATATCCTGAAACGGTAAGTTTAGCTTTTTCTTCCATAGCCCAAATTATACACCAGATTTACCTCATCCCGGACTTCGTCTCGACCTTCTCCTTAAAAAGGAGAAGGAGCAGATACGGAATTCACCCTCTCCTTTTTAAGGAGAGGGCAGGGTGAGGTAAATCCTGTGTTAGAATGTTCTCATGGCGAATTTTGCGGAAAATAGAAAAGCGCATTTCAACTACGAGATCCTTGAGAAGTACGAAGCGGGGATCGAGCTTTTTGGCTATGAGGTGAAGAGCGTGAAAGCCGGCCATGCCACCCTCGACGGTACTCGTGTGCTCGTGCGCGGCGGGGAAGCGTATATCGTTGGCATGAGCATCAGCCCCTATCAAGTGGGCAATACGCCTCCAACGTATGATCCTGCGCGTACCAGACGGCTTCTTCTCAAGAAGCTTGAAATAGAGGCACTCGGCGCCGAAGGCGAGCGCAAGGGATTGACAATAGTGCCATTAGCGTTGTATAGTAAAAAGTCTCTCATCAAGGTTTCCGTCGCTGTCGTTCGCGGCAAGAAGCAATTCGACAAACGCGAAACGATTAAGAAACGTGACACGGATCGTGAATTGAGACGCAGTCTTTGACATAGAACACATAGCATATAACATGGAACATAAAACAAGATCCAAAAGGTTTTGCTATGTGCTTCATGCTGTGTGCTGTGTGAAAAAATTGGGACTGATAGGCATCGACAAGGAACGCTTTCTTGTCTGCCGCATGTCGAGGATGGGCGTACTCTCGTAAAACGTCGCTCAAACTGTAAATGCAAACGCATCTACTGCAGTAAAGTCACCTTATGGTAACTTTGCTTTCGCGCTCGCGTAAGCGACTCGTGAATGTCTCACTTCTGATTTCTGCTACGGAGTTTGAGGCATCATATAGCAGGATAGGGTAGCGTGAGTGTCTCACTCGCAACCCGAAACAATTGAGACTCGAGAATAAAATATTTTGCTTGTTTCAAAGTTTTATTTTCTAAACAAAAGAAACATCCTACACATGTAGACGCCGTCAGAAAATTTCTTTGCACGGGAGTTCGATTCTCCCCAGTTCCACAAAAATAAAAACGGTCACTCAGTAATTACTGAGTGACCGTTTTGGTTCGGTCTTAGATTAAAATACCTTTTTGTTTGAATCCAGCAGCGCGGTAGGAGTTTCTTAAAGCTCTTTTAATTTTGTTGAATGAATTTTTGTCCTTAACTGTTATATGTGAAGGATATCCGGGATTACAACTTAAGATAAAATCGATTCTGATAAGTTGCTTTTCTGAATCTAATTTTATTTGGTCATATTTAAAAATTAGATCACCGATACCATCCGAACATTGATAACGAATAAACAATTTAGGCGTCAATTCTAATAAAATTCTCTGTGCGTTATAGGGAGGGACTAAGTCTTCTTCGGTAAAGCTAAATCTAGCTCCAATAGAACGTATTCTTGAATTACCTCCGAAGTTTCCGTGTTGTGTTTGGAGCCCTAAAATTTCTTCGAATAGAATTAAATTGAAATTTATTGTCTGATTGTATGCTTTTTCAAGCTTTTTGAGATTTTCTTGAAGAAAGGAAGCATCTTTTTTATTTATTTTTTTATGTGTTTTCATAAGGTGATTTTTTTATATTTAAACATATATTTTATAAAAAATCAAGTTTGATATTTTTTCTCGCCAGCACTTCTTTTTTCCTGTATAATCGCTGAGTATATGGCAAAAAAACCGACAATGCCGAATTTCAAAGGCAAAAAAGCGCCCAATCCGAAGATGTCGAATCAGATTCTGACGGGTATTTTGGTGTTGATGATGATCACGGCGCTCTATTCACTCCTCACTGGCAATGGCACGGCGAAGACAACTGTTCCACTCTCAGAAGTGGCGGCAGATATTGCGAAAGGCACAGTCAAACACATCGATGTCTCGGCAGACAAACTCACCGTGCAGACGACTGACGACAAGACCCTTATTTCCAAAAAAGAAGCTGAAAGTTCTCTGACTGAATCTTTGAAAAATTACGGAGTGACTCCGGCACAGCTTTCAGCAGTTGAAATCAATGTCGAAGCAGAAAGCGGTATGATGTTCTTCCTCATTAATATTCTCCCATTCGCACTTCCGGCACTCGTCATTATTTTCTTCATCTGGATGCTCTCGCGCCAAGCGAAAGGTGCTGGCATGCAAGCGTTTACATTCGGGCAGTCAAAGGCGAAGATTACCGATCCCAATGACAAGAACACAAAAGTTACATTCAAAGACGTCGCGGGAAATAAAGAAGCCAAGCAGGAGCTTGCCGAGATTGTGGACTTCCTCAAAAATCCGAAGAAATTTCTCGACATCGGCGCGCAAATTCCCAAAGGTGTGCTTCTCACCGGCGCTCCGGGAACTGGTAAGACACTTCTCGCGCGCGCAGTGGCAGGCGAGGCAGGCGTGCCGTTCTTCCATCTCTCCGGATCAGAATTCGTAGAAATGTTTGTCGGCGTCGGCGCATCGCGCGTGCGCGATCTCTTCCAGCTTGCGAAACGTGCCGCACCGGCAATTGTCTTCATCGACGAAATTGATGCAGTCGGACGCGTGCGCGGCGCAGGACTCGGCGGTGGCAACGACGAACGCGAACAGACGCTCAACCAGATTCTCGTCGAGATGGACGGATTCGAACCGCATCAGAAAGTCATCGTCATGGCGGCGACAAATCGCGGCGACGTACTCGATCCGGCGCTGCTTCGCCCAGGACGTTTCGATCGCCGGGTCATCCTCGATCTTCCTGATCGCGCCGATCGCGAAGAAATTTTGAAAATCCATGCCCGCAAGAAGCCATTTGCCGAAGATATCAATCTCAAACTCATTGCCGAACGCACTCCGGGATTCTCCGGCGCCGATCTCTACTCGCTCATGAACGAAGGCGCGATTCTCGCCGCACGCGAAGACCGCAAACTCGTCGCACAGTTCGACCTGATCCGTTCAATTGAAAAAGTCATGATGGGTCCGGAGCGCAAGAGCCATCTCTTCTCCAAACACGAAAAAGAAATTACTGCCTATCACGAAGCCGGTCATGCACTCGTCGCCTCAGTTCTACCAGACGCCGATCCGGTCCACAAAGTTTCCATCGTCGCCCGCGGACGTGCCGGCGGTTATACGATGAAGCTCGCACTCGAAGAGAAGAAACTGCACAGCAAACGCGAATTTCTCGATGACATCGCCATGTCTATGGG
>CALRCI010000049.1 GCA_943354525.1 Candidatus Nomurabacteria bacterium
CGGCACGTACTCGGACGGGATTTTACCCTGTTTATTTCTGCGCCTTATCCGCTATTATTTTGCCGCGTTGTAACGCGCCATGATTTCGTCTTCGACTGTTTCGCGGTCGCGGCCGTATTTGAGATATGAAAGCTCTTTGACCTTCTCGATCGCGTCCATGTTGCCCTTCGGCGGAAACGGCGTATGACTATTGAACGGTTTGACCGGCGTGCCGTTCACGAGCATCTTGATATAACAATTCAGATTTTCGAGCTTGATAATGTCAGGTGCGCCGAATGTCGGTTCGAGCTGTTTCGCAAATATTTCAGCATTCTCCGTCGAGATGCGGTGAATTGCCATCGAACCGACGTTGCCGAAGACGGCATTCTTGATTCCCTCTTCAAGCTGTTCGACGTACTGGTGTGCGATGTTGAGCGAGAGGCGATATTTGCGGGCTTCAGATAGAATTGAGGAAATGGAATCAGTCGTGACGTTCTGGAATTCATCGATGTAGAGATAGAAATCGTTCATTTTCTGGCCGAACATGTCTACGCGCGAGAGTGCCGCCATTTGGATCTTGCCGACGAGAAGCAGACCAATGAGATTGGCATTGATATCGCCGAGACGACCTTTCGAGAGATTGACGAGGAGAATTTTTTTCTCGTCCATGATCTTGCGGAAGTTGAAAACTGATTCCTGCTGCGCGATAACCGGACGCATGATGTCGTTGGAGATGAAGACGTCGAATTTGTTCGTGATGTACGGCACGAAGTTGGCAAGCGACTGATCCCCAGTCGTCTTCTCGGCATTTTCCCAGAATTGCTTGATGATCGGATTCTTGCACTTCGTGAGTTTGAGATCGCGGAATGCCTTGTCGGCGAGCACGCGTCCGATTTCGAGTAGCGTTGAGCCGGTCTCGGGATCTTCCATGACGAGGAGCGCCGAGTTTCGGAAATATTGTTCGAAGGCCGGACCGCCGGCGACTTTCATATCGAAGAGCTTGTTGAAGATGGCGAGGAGTTCGTTGACAACGAAGGTCTTCTGCTCCGGATAGTTCGGATCATATTCGAGCATGTTGAGTCCCATTGGACGCGCCGTGTATGCCGGATCGAAATAGATTACATCGTCGAGACGCTCGGGCGGAATGTAGCTCAGAATCTCCTGGATATCGGTACCGTGCGGATCGATGAAGCAGCAGCCGTCGCCATTCTGAATATCCTGTTGAATCATATTTTTGAGGAATACCGTCTTACCCGTACCCGTCTGACCGATGACATAGAAATGGCGCATACGGTCTTCACGTGAGAGATACACGGGTTTCTTCATGCCGCGATATTCGTTGTAGCCGAGAATAATGCCATTCTCGGGCATTGCCATCGGCATTTCTGTCGGCACCGGCGCCGTTGCCGACTTTGCTTCCTTGAGCTCCGGCGAACCGGTCACGCCAACTGGGAAATGAAAGAGTGTGGCAAGTTCTTTGAGATTAAACGCCAATTCTTCAGCTGGATTCCAGAGGCGATATGAGAAATTATGAAACAATTCGCGGAGCGCACTGCCGTCGAGCAAATGAAAATCGAGACTATTGGAGCCAGCTTCAGTGAATTGATTGAAGGCCGATTCAACTTCGCGGAGAATTCCCTCGGCGCGCGAGGGCGTAGATGCGCCGGCGAGCACGCGGATCGATGCAGTCATAATCGTGGATTTGATTTTGTTGCCGACAAGTTCGAGCTCGTGTTCGTTCACATGCTTGTCATCACCATTCTTCGCAGACTTCACGCCGAACAGAAGTTCCTTGAGAACCTTTCCGGTGTGATGCACCGCTCCACGTAATTCTGAGTAGGCATCTTTGGATTTCTCGCCGTCTTTCATCCTTCGAAGTACGTCCACATACTGATGCGTGAGCTCATCCCCGCGCGGTACGATGGTGAACTGGATTGCTGCGCCTGCGGAATCAACGGAGAGTTTTGAAAAAACTGAAATGAGAGCATTCATCGGATCGCGGTCGAATGTATCGTATGTCTTGAGCGGAAAGATCGGCAGGTGCGAGAGTTCGCCGACCGCTCCGGCTGCCGCACCGCGTTCAGCAAAAATATTATAGTCATCGGTCACTTCGCGGATCTTCGCATCCGGATAGAATCCGAGTACCTGCTTCTCGAAGAGATCGATGCGATTGGTCGGAATGCTGACATACACGGCGACTTCGGCGCTGCCAGCCGGACGGGCAATCTCAATCGTGTAGAAATTGCGCTCCTCGTTGCCGCGGTCTGAAATAGATTGCATGCCGGCATAGAACTGCTCCATAGCGCTGACGAAATCTTTGAAGCTTTTCTGTTCCTTGTCAGCAGGCGGCGGAAGTGTCACTTCGAAGAGCTTCATATTGAGCGAGCGGAAGAGCGCCGTGCCTTCCTTGAGCGTCGGAATAACTTTCATCGTATGGAGATACTGCACGAGAAATCGGTGAAAATCGTCGTCGAGGTGGGGGTCACGGCTAGCCGCGACAACAGAAAGCGCATTCTTAATGCCCTTTTCCGAGAGAATACTAAGGAGTTCTTCCATCTTGCGGTCATGCGCCTCCGGCGCGAGCGCAAGGACGATTTTCTCAACTTCGTGTTCGGGCAGGATCGCCGCTTCACGGAGAATTTCTTTGGCCGGAGTCTTGTCATACATGCGCAGCGTCTCGCTCGTCAGCTCTTCACGGCTGATATCGGTTCCTTCACGCTTCGAAATCGCTTCCTCGCGCGCGACATGGGCGCGGAGAAACTGCAGCTCCTCTTCGGGCGAGCTGAACTTCGGCATATCTTCGAGTCGAAATCCTTCCATAGAGACAGTATAGCGCAGAATAAATAAAATGTACTGCGGAAAAACAAAATACACCTTTTTCTTTCGAAGTCGCTCGGAGCCGGGTAGGCGAGACCGAGCAAATTTCTAGCAAGAAATTATGCGTACGAGAAAGAAAAAGGTGTATTTTGTTTTGGAGCAGATTAGAATTTCGTCAGAATCTCTGGCTCACCGTCAGTAATGAGTACGGTGTGTTCGAAATGCGCGGCGCGCGAGCCGTCAGTCGTGACGATAGTGTATCCGTCAGGGCGGGTTGAGACGTGATAGTCACCCTGTGTCAGCATCGGTTCAATTGCGATGACCATGCCAGGGACAAGTTTCTCGCGTGTTCCCTTTCTGCCATAATTCGGCACGAACGGATCTTCGTGAATCGCTACCCCGACGCCATGGCCGGAAAGATCACGAACGATGCCATATTTGTGTGGCTTCGCAAATGATTCAACGGCATGACCGATATCTCCGACATGTCCTCCGCCGATTGCCTCGAATATTCCTGCATCCATGGCCTCGCGTGTGACGCGAATGAGTTCGGCATCTGCTTTCGAAACTTTGCCAACGCCGACGGTGACAGCATGATCAGTAAACAATCCTTTGTGTTTCAGACCGAGATCAAGCGACACAACGTCGCCGTCTCTCAAGATT
>CALRCI010000050.1 GCA_943354525.1 Candidatus Nomurabacteria bacterium
CATGTGGGTCATCCGCGCGGCTACATCGGCAGCGATGTCTATGCGCGCAAGAAACGCATGGAAGGGTTTAATGTACTTCACCCAATGGGCTTTGATGCGTTCGGTTTGCCAGCAGAGCAATACGCGCTTGAACACCATGTTCATCCTCGTAAAGCGATGGAAGATAATATAAAGACATATCGTAATCAACTCGATAAAATCGGTTTTTCATATGACTGGTCGCGCCAAGTGAACACGACTGATCCGGAATACTATACATGGACGCAGTGGATATTTTTGAAGATGTACGATCGCGGACTTGCGTACGAAGGGATGTCAGAAGTGAATTGGTGTCCGGAGCTCGGCACTGTCCTTGCAAACGATGAGATTGTCGATGGTCCTGACGGTCCGGTGTCAGAGCGCGGCAACTATCCGGTCGAGAAGAAAAAAATGCGCCAATGGTTCCTCAAGATTACTGAATACGCAGAACGCCTACTCAACGGACTTGATGATCTCGATTGGCCTGAACACATCAAAGAAATTCAAAGAAATTGGATTGGCAAAGAAGAGAAAGACGGAGTAATAACATACAAGATGCGCGATGCAGTGTTTGCACGCCAGCGATATTGGGGCGAGCCGATTCCTCTCATCCGAGAAGCTGATGGTAATATTGTGCCGCTTGCCGATGAAGATCTGCCACTCGAACTGCCAAAAGTTACTTCATACGAACCGACCGGCACAGGCGAGAGTCCGCTTGCCGGAGTGAAATCGTGGATGAAGAAAGGCTATGAGACAAACACCATGCCGGGTTGGGCAGGAAGTTCATGGTATTTCCTGCGCTATACTGATCCGAAGAACAAGAAAGAATTCGCTTCCAAAGAGAACCTCGATTACTTCATGCAAGGCGGAGTCGATATGTATATCGGCGGCGCAGAACATGCGACAGGTCATTTACTCTATGCACGTTTCTTCCACAAATTCCTCTACGATCTCGGACTCGTGCCGACCGATGAGCCATTTCGCATCTATCGCACACAAGGCCTCATCCTCGCATCTGACGGCCGCAAGATGAGCAAGCGATGGGGAAATGTCGTCAATCCTGATGAGATTGTGGCGATGTTTGGCGCTGATACGCTCCGCGTCTATGAGATGTTTATGGGGCCGTTTGATGCCAGCCAGCCGTGGAATACGGAGAGCATTATCGGCTCTCGCAGATTCATCGAACGAGTTTGGAGACTAGCTGAAAAAGTTTCTGAGACTGGAGAAACTTCACAAGACGCAGAAAAGATTCTTCACAAGACCATTAAAAAAGTTGCGGAAGATATCGACAATTTGAGTTTCAACACGGCAATTTCTTCGATGATGATTTGTCTCAATGAATTAGAAAAATCTGCAACACTCCACATTGACGACTATAAACTTTTTTTGCAACTACTTGCGCCGTTCGCTCCGCATATGACTGAAGAACTCTGGCATAATTTGTCGGCTCCCCAAGGCAAGGCCTTGCCTTTTCCCGCCGGATCCATCCATCTCGCTTCGTGGCCGGCATATGATCCAGTCAAGATCGTTGAAACTGAAGCGGTAATTGCAGTCCAAGTGAACGGCAAAGTTCGTACAGAGATTCGTGTCGATGTGGCGATGAGTGAAGATGAAATCAAAGCATTGGCACGCGCCGACACGGCAATTGTCCCGTGGATCGAAGGGAAGACCATCGTTCGTGAAATTTATGTTGCGGGACGCCTGATAAACATCGTTGTGCAATAGTTTTGCACGTTGCTATTCCGGCCAGAGGAACTATAATTGAACGTATACTCTATGGATACAACTCCCCGAAACACGATTCTCAACAAGATCAGTTTTTATGCGCTCTTGATCACGGCAGGTGTTTTGCCTGTTTTTTTTATTCCCGGGATTCACTTAGATGTCATGACGGCCAAGAACTATTTTCTCGTCGTTGGCATCGCGGTCTCGCTTATTTTTTGGATACTGGCTCGTCTGAAAGATGGCTCGTTTGAAATTCCAAAGAGCCCATTATTGTATATCGGTGGAGGAGTCGTATTCGCCTATATTCTCTCAGGAATATTTTCTCCTGCAACAGCCGTCTCGTTCTCCGGCAGTAGTTTTGAAGTTGGAACTGTGTACTCAAGTATCGCGCTGTTCACGCTGTTTTTCCTCGGCATGTATCACTTCCGGACGACGGCGAAGATTTCACTTTTGTATATGCTGTTATTCGGAGGATTCGTACTCGCATTTGTATTCCAGACAGCATTTCTTTTTCTCGGTCCGAATCATCTCGCACTTGGCACGTTTACGCAGACGATTTCATCGCTTATCGGCTCATGGAATGACATGGGGATCTACTTCGGCCTCATCGCCGTTCTCTCACTCCTGACACTCGAGCTCTTCAAGATCAAATCGCTCTATCGCAGTATTCTCACTGGCGCACTCGTCGTGTCGCTTGCCTACCTCGCACTCGTGAATTTCGTACCAGCATGGATCGTGCTCGGCGCTGTCTCGCTCGTTATCTTCGTCTATCTCCTGACGGTAAAACGCGCTGAGATGTCGGGTAAGAAAGCGCTCAGTAGTTTCCCCGTCGCCTCATTCATCGTAGCGCTCGTATGCCTCTTCTTCTTTCTCGGCAATGCCTTCATCGGTGGTGCTGTGGCCTCTCGGTTCCATATTTCTCAGTCAGAAGTCCGCCCGAGCGTGATGACGACATTCGTAGTCACGAAGCATACGCTTGCGCATCACCCGCTCTTCGGTATAGGGCCGAACCGGTTTGATGCGGCGTGGAATGCATATCGTCCCGCAGCGATTATTGCCTCGAATTTTTCAGATACGACGTTTCATTCCGGTGTCGGATTCCTACTCTCAACCTTTGCGACAGTGGGATTCATCGGTGGAGGACTCTTCTTCCTCTTCTTCGGATGGTTTATTATTTTCGGTTTACGGAAAATTATGAATACTAAGACTGACCAGATCACAGGGTATCTTCTGGTATCATCTTTTGTGACTGCCGTCTATCTCTCTCTCTTCATCATCATATATAATCCCGGCACGGTGATTTGGACCACGGCATTTGCCAGTATGGGAATATTTATCAGTATTCTCATCGAGAAAAAAGTGCTTCCTTTGGCAAAACTTAATTTCCTGACCGACCCGCGCAAGAGCTTCTTTACCATTCTCGCTATCGTCATCTGTCTCATTGGCGCGATTGCATTTCTCTACAGTGCGGTGCAGAAATATGTCGCACTCACGTATTTCAATAGTGGAAGTAGAATCGCGCTCGGAGGAGGGGATCTACAGATTGCCGAAAGCAAA
>CALRCI010000051.1 GCA_943354525.1 Candidatus Nomurabacteria bacterium
GTAGCAGCGCGGATGACACACATGCAGTCCGGCGCCCGATGGATATGGAAACATATCGAGGATGTACATTTTATTCTTCTCAGAAGGATCTTCAGTTCGATAGATTTTTTTCGATTCCCATTCCTTCTGCCACTTTTTTTCTATTTTCTTGTGATCGTACTCTTTCATTATTTATCTTTGAATTTTTTGATCGCCACCCACACCAGTGCACCGAGCGCGGCAGCGAGAATGAGAACTTTTACCAGATTGTCAGCTTCACTCCAATAGCGCATCGAAGCAATGATGAGCGAAAGCACGCCGCCCCATGAAAATCCGAGCGTGAGCACTTCAAGCGGCAGAAACGCGGAGAAGACGAGCGAGAGCGCGCCGATTACGACGAGAATGATGAAGACGTTACGATCATATACTTTCTGCGCAGCCTGATAGTCTTTATTCTTTGTGAAATACGGATCACACCAACCGGCATTGGCAGGTGTCACCGGTGCCGTCATCTTTGGTGCAGGAACATCTCTGTTCTCACTCCATTGTCCACCGACAGCTAAGCAATCTTCTTTAGTATCAAAATTTGAGACAACTTGCTCCTGATTCGTATATGGACTCTCCGGTGCCTTGTAGACGAGCGAGAGCGCGTAATTGACGAGTAAATTGAAGACGATGACGATACCGATGACGAGTGCCCATTTGAGGACTTTGTTTTCATATTTTTGTTCCATATTCTCCATAGTACTTCATTTTTAACTCTCATTCAAATGGGTAGATTTACCTCACCCTACCCTCTCCTTATAAAAAGGAGAGGGTTCTGCATTCAGCGCCTTCTCCTTTTTAAGGAGAAGGTCGAGACGAAGTCCGGGATGAGGTAAATTATTTTCTTAGAACTACTATTGTTCCGTTTTTCTCCAAACGAACGACTCGCGAGGCCTTGCCTTGCTTCCTTCCGCCAGCAACATAGAAATCTACGTCATGACTGAAATACCGTTTCGCATCGGCGATAGTCTGAGCGGGTTGCAAGCCTTGCGGATTTGCCGACGGTGCGACGAGCGGACCGGTCTTTTTTAGAAACCCCAAGACCTTCTTGGACTTCGGCATTCGGAATGCGAGCGAATTCTGTCCTCGATGCAGATATGGCATCTTCGTTGTTTGAAAAATAATTGATACCGGACCCGGCCACAGTGAATCCAAAATCTTCTGTTGTTCTTTGGTCACTGATACACCAAACATCCTCAGATCTTTGATATCTGAAATGAGAATGATAAACGGCTTGTTCTCATCTCTGCCTTTCAATCGATAGATCCGCTCGACGGCCGTCCTCGAGAGCGCACTACTGACGATTCCATAGAGCGTATCTGTAGGATACACTCCGATACCGCCCGATTTGAGAATTTTTACAATGTCTTTCTGCATGGCGATATAGTACCAAAAAAAAGCCGCCTTCAAAAGTGAAGGACGGCTCATTCTAACCGTGGCAGGTCAGTATTATTGTTTACCCATGCCGATAATCGCATCGGCCGGGTCGTTTTCGTTCACATCCCATGCAATTGAGAATTCTGAGTTATAGAATCCAATCGCATGAGCACCCATGTCTTGCAAACTCCTGCAGAAGTTGTATTTAAGCGGAGACGGATTACTGCCGGCGAGCGTGAAATAATAGATGCGACTGGTTTGTGCGTCGAGCAAATCTACATCTTCAAAAAGCAAAATATGGTCATTGAAGAAATAGATGTTGATTTCACCGCCTTTTTCAGTTTTCGGATAAGCATAATGCCCATACCAAAAATTGCTTTGCTTGCTGATAGTGATGTCAGCCGTGCGCACGCCATAGATGGAATCAACGTATACTGCTGCATAATTCTTGTAGAGTGCGGCGGTGTCAGTGGTTTGCGCGTGTGCAATTGAGGCATAGATGCCAAGTGTCAAAAGTAAAAGAATTTGTTTTTTCATAGTTAAATTTTTCTTTTACCATATCATATGGTATTGTCAATGTCAAATTTTAAACTCTATGACATCCCCGTCTTTGACTATATATTCCTTCCCTTCCGTACGAACCTTGCCTTTGGCACGAGCCTCACCGTATGAACCAGAATCAAACAAGTCTTTACAACACACCACTTCGGCGCGGATAAATTTATCTTTGAAATCTGTATGGATTGCGGTACCGGCAATCGGTGCCGTTGAGCCAACTTTGATCGTCCATGCGCGTGTCTCATCAACGCCAGTCGTGAAAAAAGTTTCTAGGTTGAGAAGTTTATAACTCGCCTTGATCATGTCATCGAGGCCGGTTTCAAATACCGGATCGAGTTCAACATATGCGCCGGGAATACGCGCTTCGATTTCCTTGATAACGTTCTCATTCGCCGCAGAAGTATTGAGCGCGTAGAGCATTGGCTTCGCAGAGATGAGATGCATGCTTTTGAGAATTTCCTGCTCTTTCGCATCGAGATCAAGTGTGTTCACGAGTTTGGAATCGGCAAGAACGGCTTCAGCTTTGCGAAGTACTACATCTTCGGCCACGGCATCTTTGTCTCCCCGCTTCACATCACGAGCAATATTGGACAAGCGTTTCGTCACTGTTTCGAGGTCGGCGAGAATGAGTTCAAGATTGATAACTTCGATATCAGAGAGCGGATCAATTTTGTTCGCGACATGAATGACATCTTTGTCGTGAAAAACCCGCACCATATGAAGAATGGCATCAGTCTCGCGAATATTTGCGAGGAATTTATTGCCAAGTCCTTCGCCTTTCGACGCACCGGCAACCAGTCCGGCAATGTCGACGAATTCAACGACGGCAGGAATAGTTTTGGCTGATTTTGAAAAATCTGAAAGTAGTTGTACGCGCTCATCAGGCACGGGAACAATGCCGACTGACGGATCAATTGTGCAAAACGGATAATTTTCTGCCGGGACGGATTTCTTTGTGAGTGCATTAAAAAGCGTGGACTTGCCGACGTTTGGCAAACCGACGATGCCGATTGAGAGAGACATGACTATTGTTGCATCAGCTTTTGCAGCTCATGCTTATACTTCATCATGACGGCCAT